>NZ_CP096203.1:3900000-3989211 GCF_023195755.1 Chryseobacterium nepalense | reverse complement strand
AATTTATGCCCCGATTAGTTCTTAGTTAGTATTGTTTTTGGAAGGAAGACAAAGGTCCATATTTTTTATTTCAAAAAAAAATATTGTAGTTATTGATTATTTAAAAATATATTTGTATGTATATTTAAGCAGGAACAATGATACATACAAAACACTCATTACGAGTACGTTACGGAGAAACAGATCCCATGAAATACGTTTATTATGGTAATTATGCAGAGTACCTCGAAATTGGCCGCGTAGAACTTTTCCGCAGTATAGGAATGTCTTATAATGAGATTGAGAATCAAGGAATTTGGCTGCCTGTTTCGGAGTATAAAATTAAGTATTTGCGGCCTGCTTTTTACGATGAAAAACTGGAAATTCATACTTATGTTAAAAAAATTCCCGGTGTGAGAATTGAATTCGAGTATGAAATTTTTAACGAGGAAAATATTAAAATTACAGAGGCTTCTACCACACTGTTTTTTCTTGATGCTAAAACCAATAAAGTAGTGAAATGCCCGAATTACCTCATGGCACTGATTAAAGAAAACTGGAAAGAATAAATAAAGAATAATGAAGATTGCATTTTTGGGCCCGGAGGCCAGTTTTACACAGCTTGCAGCGATTCAGCTTTTCCCGGGAGAAGAGCTTATTCCTCAACCCAATATTCTCGACTGCTTTAAAGCGGTAGAAAAAGGCGAAGTGAATACAGCCGTTGTTCCCCTAGAAAATTCTATCGAAGGTACGGTTTCCATGACACTGGATTATTTATATAAAACAGCCGGAATAAAAATACTGGCTGAAGCAGTGATGCCGATTGCCCATCATCTGATGGTACATCCTGACTCAGATTCGGGGCCTGTTGAGAAGATTTATTCCCATCCGCAGGCTTTGGCGCAGAGTTTCCACTTTTTGGATATGCATTTTAAGGAAGTTCAGAAACAGGACTTCTCTTCAACTGCTGCTGCTGCAAGATATGTTTCAGAAAATGCAGACAGGAATTTAGCAGCCGTTGCCAATCAGTTTGCAGCCAATCTGTACGGACTGAAGATTATTCATCACAATATCCATGACTTTGAGCAGAATCATACAAGATTTATTATCATTTCCAAAGATCCGGGGAGCTATGACAACGAAAGCCTGAAAGTTTTAGGTGAAAAATCAGGATTGCTGGTAACCCTTCCGGAAGATCATGCAGGAGGCCTTCATCAGGTATTATCCGTATTTGCATGGCGAAAAATGAATCTCAGCAAAATAGAATCGAGAACGCTTAAAACAGGACTGGGAAATTATTTCTTTTTCATTAACGTGGTTGGAAAATGGGAATCTGCACTTCATCATAATGCTTTGGAAGAATTAAAAACGCTGGATGCAGAAACGTACTTCCTGGGAAATTACAAAGAGTTTGGATTAGAAAGTTAAAAGTTAATTTATATCCGAAAGATTTTTTAATGTAAATCTTTTGTCATAGAAATACAAATTGCAGTCAGCATACTTGTAAAACATTTAATTATATTTGATGTTACCAAATCCGAAGCAGATGTATATCCTGATCATCATTTTATTAATTATCATCATCATTCTTTTCAGAAGTCTGAATAAAAGGATCAGGAATCTCGAGAACGAAATTTCGAAAATCAGGGAAGAACAAACCGGAAACCGCAAAGAGGAAATAAAAGATCTTCCGGAGAGACAATTGTTTCCATTATCAGAAGAGATTATTGAAGAAAAGGAAAGATCTCACGATAATAAGAATACCGAAGTGCCCAACGTAAAAATCAGTCCCGTATTTGATTTTTTAAAGCAGAATGCCATTGCAATAGCCGGGATTTTCACATTGGTTCTCGGAATCGGGTATTTCGTGAAATATGCGATTGACAATAACTGGCTCGGTGAAGTTTCAAGAGCAGCAATAGGTTTTGCTGCAGGTGCGGGAATAATTACTGCCGGGCATTTTCTAAGAAAAAATTATACAGTTTTTGCTTCCATTATCACTGGTGGCGGTATTGCCGTACTGTATTTTACAACAACCATTGCATTTCGGGAGTACCATCTGTTTTCGCAGCAAGCAGCATTTTCAATGACATGTTTTGTAACACTGGTTTCCATATTTCTTTCTTATTATTACAAAAGTGAAATTCTTATTATTTTTTCGCTGTTCGGAGGATTTCTTGCTCCGTTGATGATCAGCACCGGACAAAGCAATTATCCTTTTCTTTTTATCTATATAACCGTCATTAATACCGGAATGCTTGCGATTGCATTCCTTAAAAAATGGAAGAGCATTGGCTGGATTTCATTTATTTTCACCTGTATCTACCTTTTTTACTGGACGCTGACAAAGACTGAAATCAACACAGTATATTTTTATGTAATAAGTTATATTATTTTCTACGCATTTGCATTACAGAAATATTTCACGGAAAAGAAATTGTTGCCCACTGATATTCTGATGCTTATTCTGGTGAACTTTACAGGAATTATTGGGACGGTATTTATTTTCAAACAATTACAATATGATCCCGTTATTATTTTCCCCGTTGCATTTGCTATAATCAATGGAATTCTGTTGTACAGAGAACATTCGGAAAAAAAATTCGGCAGCGCGCATTCCATATTTTCGGGGATTGCAGTGAGTCTTATTACGGCAGCTTTCGCACTTCAATTCAGTACTCATTTAATTACCACGGTCTGGGCTATTGAAAGTACCCTTCTCCTTTTCATCTGGAGGAAAACCCGTATTAGTATTTTCAGGAATTTTTTTTATATCCTCTTCCCTCTTGTGATTATTGCGCAAATAATGACCTGGGTAGAATATATAAATTCCCGGAATCTTAAAATCATTTTCAACCCTGTGTTTCTAACGAGTTTGGTAACTGTTATCACCATTTTTATCAACCTTAGCCTGCTCAGAAAAATACACCAGAAACAAAAAGACAGCAGCTTTTTTGAAAACCTGTTTTCGGCGGTAAGCTATGCGGTTATTTATATTGCCATTTTATCAGAAATCATTTATCATATTTCGGACGAACCGATGATCATTATTTTTACCATCGGAATGCTTTTCAGTTTGTATTTTATTTTTATTATTCTGCTTTTCAGAAAAAAACTTGGGATCGCAAAAATACTTGAATACGGACTTTTGTATATTTTTTTCTCCCTGATTATTCTGAACACCATCATCGCCGGCTCCGGAATTATTACCCATATTATTATGAAAAATGTTGACCTAAACCATTATTTCATGTATGGGCTGTATCTGATTCCTTTGATCTTTACCATAATAAAAATCATTCCCCATTCATCTTTTTTCACAATAAAGCTTTCCTATTGGCTTTTAGTAACTGCTGTTGTAACCGCTGTAAGCATGGAAACACATCACATTTATCTTTTAACCTTCTCGGAAAATATCGTCGGTATGAAAAAACTTCAGGAATACTTTACTCTACTTTACCTTCCGATTATATGGGCTATACTGGCAAGTATTTTTATTTATAAGGGGTTGAAAACCGATGCCAGAGAATATGCTAAGGCCGGCTTCGCTTTATTGGGCGTCACGATTGTCAAGCTCTATCTGTATGATGTCTGGAAAATGGATAATGTTTCAAGGATCATTGCATTTATCATACTCGGTTTTATTTTACTGCTCAGCTCTTTTTTATTCCAGCGACTGAAAAATATAGTAGTAACGATGGTTGAGAAAAAGGAAGAACCGGACAAAACAACCTGAAAATGGTTTATTTTTAATGATTTGATTAAATTATTATAAAATTTTCTTTACGCTTTCTAAAAAATAACTATATTTATCAAGTTTTTAACAGATACTTATTCCAAAAACATTATGAAAAAATTGCTCTACTCCTTTTTATTATTGTCTTCTGTCACTTTATTTGCACAGAAGAATGCTTCTACAAAATTTGCAGTGGCTGATGATATTGTCGGAACAGTAGATATGTTTACTGCCAATCATAAAACCGCTATTCAGAATACACAGACTTACAAATCTGCAGCAGAACTTCCGCAAAACCTTAAAAAATACAGCTTCATCGCTGAAAACGGTTTGGTAGTTTATAAATTAAAAAGCGACGAAGGAGCAATCGACAGGATTCCGCTTTCCGAACTTAACGTGCATTATGGCCTTGCCAAAGATACACCTGTATTCATTGACGGCTATGAATTTAAAAACAGTGATACAAAAGTTTTCGGTGATATCCTGAATAAAATGGAAGTTATAGACAACCATGGGGCAAAAGCCGTTTCCATCACAACTGCTATTAAGAAATAATTTTTTTAAACATTATATAAAAAAGGATACTTGTGTAAGTATCCTTTTTTTATTTATTCATTACAGCACAACATTAATATCTATTGTTCCATTTCTTTTTAAGTTCTTCATAGATTTTCTTTTCCGTTGCATTGTTGCCCGGCTGATACAATGTTACATCCCGGATCTCTTCCGGAAGGAAATCCTGATCAACAAAATTACCGTCATATGAATGTGCATATTTATATTCCTTCCCATAATCCAGATCTTTCATCAGTTTGGTAGGAGCATTTCTCAGGTGAAGGGGAACAGGAAGATTTCCGGTTTTTTTAACCAGAGCCAGCGCCTCATTGATAGCCATATAGGTCGAATTGCTCTTTGGAGAGACCGCCAGGTAAACTGCCGTTTCACTCAAGATAATCCTTGCCTCCGGATTCCCGATCACATTTACCGCCTGGAAACAGTTGTTGGCCATAATCAAGGCATTAGGATTTGCCAATCCGATATCTTCAGCAGCCAGTATCAGCATTCTCCGGGCTATGAACTTAATATCTTCTCCTCCCGCAATCATCCTTGCCAGCCAATACACCGCTCCATTTGGATCGCTTCCGCGCATTGATTTGATGAATGCTGAAATGATATCATAATGCTGTTCGCCGTTTTTATCATACAGTGCCATCGTTTCCTGCAGTACTTCCAGAACATCTTCATTACCGATCTCTTTTTTGGAAGAATTGATATATTGATTGAGCACCAGCTCCACAGAATTGATCAGTTTCCTTGCATCACCGCCGGAATATTGTATGAATGCTTCTTTTTCAACAACCTTAAAATCAGACTTTTCATCAGTATTAAATTTATCAAGAGCGATATCTATTAATTCCTCAAGTTTTTCATAGCTCAGTGCTTTCAGAATATAAACCTGACTTCTTGAGAGCAATGCGGAAACCACTTCAAAACTGGGATTTTCCGTGGTTGCCCCAATCAGGACGATCCATCCTTTCTCTACAGCATGCAACAGCGAATCCTGCTGTGATTTGTTGAATCTGTGAATTTCGTCAATAAATAAAATCGGAGATTTTCCCGAAAAAAGATTCTGTTTTTTAGCATCTTCAATGACATCACGGACATCTTTAACCCCCGAAGAAACTGCAGAAAGCTTATAGAATTTCCTTCCCGACTGTTCTGAAACAATTTCTGCCAAGGTTGTTTTTCCTGTTCCCGGCGGCCCCCAGAAAATTAAAGAATTCAGTGTATTATTCTGCAGCATTTTCCTTATGGTTCCCTTCTCACCTGTAAGGTGTTCCTGCCCGAGAACATCTTCCAGTGTCTTCGGTCTTAGTTTTTCTGCTAATGGAATATTTTGATTCAAGGTAGGTAAAAGTATTTGTTAAAGTTAAATATTGTGAACTGGTATTAATATGTAATGCAAAGTTAATAAAGTAATACAAATCTTATTCCTGTCACAGCATAAAAGAAACCCGCCAATGTATTGACGGGTTTTTGGGGCTAATTGATTTCTTATTCTCAAGGTAGCTTTTAATTTTTCCTCTACAGGCAAACATTTTTTTTATTCACCAGCAGTATATTATACTGATCCGTAAGCGTATTCAGTTGCTGATTGATGACTGTTTCGTATGGTGATAGCGGCATTTCCACCAGAAGATGAATCGTATCAATGCTGTCACGCAATGCATAATAGGCGGCATCCACCTCTTCTCTTTTAGACTTAATAGCTTCTGTACTTGCATATCCATATTCCTGGGCGCGGGAAAGATAGGCAGTATTAAACAGGTCATTGGCTGTTTTCATCTCATTGATCCATGCAGAAAGATTAAAGGTAGCAACCGCATTTGTAAGTTCGGGCTTATTTTCCCAATCTCTGATGAGATTATTAATCGTTGCGGTTTCTGTCCGATAATTTAAACGCACAATACCGCTTCCATACAGAGCCATATTATCGAGAAGCAATTGTGCCTTCTGTTTTTTATCTGCTTCGAAATGATAAGAATGCCCCAGAAGAAAATAATAAATTCCTTTGACGGCATTATCTCTTCTTTCATCCAACTGCAAAAGGTCCTGCGTTTTCCCGTTGTCCAAGGTTTCTTTGTACAGGTTTTCAAGCTCATCAATCCTGGTGTTAAAGGTTGAAAGTTTGGCATCGATCTGTAAGGTTGAAGGATTGTTCAGGGCGATAATTCCTGAGAAGTCTTTTACGTATTGCAGGTATTCTGCATCGCGGAGTTTAGGTAAATCAATAAAATTCATTTGTGTATTATTTTTATTATTTAAACCGTACGATACGATTTTTTATTTATCTGTTCCGGTTAGCCCCCTTCATCAATAAGATTACCTTCCGGATATTTCCGAAAATCTCCTGCAGGCTGCAGGAAGCTTTCGGGGTTTCCCGAAAAGCTGTTGCGAGGGTGCGACAAACTTTCGGGTGTTCCCGAAAAGTCATTACAGGGGTGCAACAGCTTTTCGGGAAAACAGGAAATTACTTGCGGCTTTCAGCCTGGGTTTTCCAGAATTCTACCTGTTCTTAACTTTTTATGTTCTTCTTTATTGCCGATAAGGTTTTGGGAAGAAGCATTTTATCAAAAATACATAATTTTCTTTTAGAAAATAACACGGATCGCAATAATTTAGGTTACAGCAATTTCACAAATCGACCAACACCAAAATATCTCCGATAAACACCCTCCTTTCCTGCCGAAACTTCCGGTATATTTCCGCCAACTTCCGATTTTTTACCCTATTTTTGCAATGTTTTGAAACGTACAGCCAACAAAATCATCACCTTTCCTTTGGTAATTCTCATCAGATTCTACCAATGGTTTATTTCTCCGCTGCTGCCTAAAAACTGCAGGTATGAACCTACCTGTTCGCATTATATGGTAAAAGCGTTACAGGTGCATGGGCCTTTGAAAGGATTCTGGCTGGGCATCAAAAGAATTTCAAGATGTCATCCTTGGGGAGGAAGCGGCTATGATCCCGTTCCGCCCCGACACAATAAAATTTAGAATATAACAAACTATAAAAGAATAGAAATGAGCAATATTTTTTTCAGAATGTACCTCGTTATTTTTGCGTTTATTACCCAGTGTTTATTTGCGCAGAATTATCCGGACGGAATGTCGGAAGGAACTTTAAAAATCAACAATGCAAATATTCCTGTAAAGATCTACAGTACTACGGAACTTGGAGACCTTAACGTGTTCCCGGACAGAAAAGTAGAAGGAAACGTACTGATTATTCTGAACGAAGCTAATTTTGAACCTGCCTATTTCAACATCAGTGCTCTTACTCTGGATAAGCTTAAAACAGCTCACTACCAGTTTTTGGATAAAAATTTCAAGCTTATAGAAACACCGGCCACGAAAGATAATATCGCAGCTTTCAAGTACGCGGTAAAATCAAGTAAACCGATTGCTTCATCAGATCAGATAAACCTGGAGACTTCTTTTAAGATCTGGGATCCTACAAAAGGAATTGTACTGGGACCAATAACCCTGCATTTTTACAGCTTAATGTTCATTTTCGCATTCGGTTTCGGGTATGTTTTAATGAACAGGATCTTTAAAATCGACAATGTCAACCAGAAATACCTGGAGCCATTATTTACCTGGACTTTGGTAGGAACAATTCTGGGGGCACGTTTGGGACACGTCATCTTTTACCAGCCGGAATTATTCAAAGAAGATTTCTGGAGCGTATTTTTACCGATCAGTACTAAAAATGGCCTTAAATTTACCGGGTTTTCAGGATTGGCAAGTCATGGGGCAACCATCGCACTGATTTTTACCACCCTTTATTATTCATTCAAAATTATTAAGAAAAATCCTTTATGGGTGTACGACAGACTTGGAATTGTTGTAGCACTGGGGGGTGCGTTCGTAAGACTTGGAAATTTCTTTAACTCCGAAATTATCGGAAAGCCGGTGGACCCCAACTCACCCTTCGCTTTACTTTTCCCGCAACAAAGCAGCGAGTACGGCGTGACGGTGCCACGTTATCCATCACAGCTTTTTGAAGCATTCGGATATATCTGTCTGTTTGTCCTGTTGTGGATTTTATACAGAAAAACCAATAAGAAATATCAGCAGGGATGGTTGTTCGGATTATTTTTCATCATTCTTTGGGCAATAAGATTCTTTGTAGAATTCCTGAAAGAGCCACAGGGTGATGAATTCATTCAGTTCGGAGGACTGAATACCGGACAGGTATTATCAATTCCTTTTATGATTGCCGGCGTCGTAATCATGATTATATCTAAAAAGTTCAGAATCACACAGGCGGAAAATGAAAAACCTGAATAATTCTTAAGATATTTTATTACAAACAAGTAAAAGCAAGTCGTGAAGGCTTGCTTTTTATTTGGTTATCATTTTTTGATTAAGATTATTCAATTATCTTTTGTCTTAGAATCGAAGATTATATTCTTTTACTCGGTGAATGTTATTTCGGTGTAGTCAAACAAAGTTCAAGACTGGAATCTGACGTATTCTCTCGTCTATTATCTTTAAAAGCTTCTCATAAAAGCTTCTCCACTTTACCATTCAATTCAGAAAATACATTCCCAAACTCATTAATTACATCAGATGGAAGCATGGATTCTTTGGAATGTTTCTCTGAAGCAAATTCAGCTGCTTTTCCATGGAACCATACGCCCAACACTGCTGCTTCCTGCTCTGTATACTGCTGTGCCAGGAATGAAGTGATAATTCCCGTAAGAATATCGCCGCTCCCGCCTTTGGCCAGCCCGGAATTGCCTGTGATATTATAGAAAACCTTGCCTTCCGGGGTAACAATCTGGGTATGATGATCTTTTAAAACAATATAAATCTGCAGCTCCCGGCTTTTACTTTTAGCCAGCTCCGTTCTTTCAAAAGAATTTTTCGTTTTTCCGAAAAGCCTTTCAAATTCTTTGGGATGGGGAGTGATAATCGATTTCTTAGGAATTAAATTTAAACTGGCAGGATCCTGAGCTATAATATTTAAAGCATCTGCATCAAGAATCAACGGTTTTGAATAGCTTTTTAAAAACTTAAGAAGACTTGTCGCTGTTTTTTCATGGGTTCCGATTCCGGGACCTATTCCGCAAACAGCTGTTTCATCAACATCGAAACTTTCAATACAATCTTTTCCGCCTTCGATAAACATGGCCTCCGGATCAGAAGTCTGCAAAATTTCGTATCCGCATTTTGGAGCCAGTGTAAAAGTGAGACCTGCACCTGTCTTCAGAGCAGACCTGGTAGAAAGTACTGCCGCTCCCATTTTCCCATAGCTTCCGGCGATAATATTTACCTTTCCATAAGTTCCTTTATGCGAAAATTCACTTCTTATTTTAAAAATAGTTTTAATGATCTCATCATCAATTACAAAATCTTCCGTTTCAGTTTCATCAATATAATCCTGACTTAAATGAATATCCAACACCTGAACTCTTCCTGCAAACTTTCCGGTTTCGGCATGGAGAAAAGATTTTTTCCAGAACTGGAAACTTAACGTATAGTCTGCCATAAAAACAACCGAATCAGAATCTGAAACAGCATCAGCCAGAAGACCAGAAGGCAGATCAATGGAAATTTTTATGTTTTTTTTCTGATTTAAAAACTCTACCAGGTTTTTCATATCACCGTCCAGACTTCTTGAAAGTCCGGTGCCGAAGAGCGCATCAATAATCACTGTTCTGCTGTCAAAACGATAATTGAATACTTCTTTAAACTCCCTGACTGTTATTCCTGAAATTTCTTTGATGTGCCTGAAATTTTCCTGAGCATCGGAAGAAAACTTAGCTTTTGTATGAGTAAATACATCTATATCGAATCCTTTCTGGTAAAGCATTCTGGCAATAGCAAAACCGTCGCCCCCATTATTTCCGCTTCCACAGAAAACAACAAAATTACGGTGATGATTACAGTTTTCAGAGATCCATTCCACGCATGATTCTGCAGCTCTTTCCATAAGCTGTACAGAAGAAACCGGCTCATTTTTTATAGTGTATTGATCACAGTCGCGAATCTGCTCTGCTGTAAAAATTTTCATTGATTGATATTTAATAATGTGCTATCAGCAATTTACAAAAAAGTAATTTTAAAAAAACCGGTACATATAAAATTTATAATAAAATATTAGAAAACAGTCCTTATCTACGCAAATTATTCGCTAAAGAAGGAATTAAAATGAAACAATTACATATTTTTTTGTAAATTAACCTGATTTTAGACAATAATTAAAAATATAAATATGGGATTTGTTAAAGAATTTAAAGAATTTGCGTTCAAAGGGAACGTGCTTGATCTTGCAGTCGGTGTCATCATTGGTGCTGCGTTCAGTGCCATTGTAAAGTCATTTGTTGATGACATCATTACACCACTTCTTCTGAATCCGGCTTTGGAAAAGGCTAATGTTAAAAATATTGCAGAACTTTCCTGGGGAGGGGTAAAATATGGTAATTTTTTATCTTCGGTTATCAGCTTCCTTATAGTTGCTTTTGTTCTATTTCTTCTTATTAAAGGTGTAAACAGTCTTAATAAAAAACCGGAAACAGCACCTCCGCCACCGGTACTTACGGAAGACCAGAAATTACTTACAGAAATAAGAGATTTACTTAAAACTAAAAATAATATATAAAGAAAAGCACTTCGTATGAAGTGCTTTATTATTGTGATTAATATTGTACTACTGAATCTGTAAAATACTGGATATCTGCTCTGCCAATGAAAGCCCGATTCTGTCCTGAGCTTCCAGTGTTGAAGCACCGGTGTGTGGTGTCATGGAAATTTTCGGATGATTGAGGATTTCTTTGGAAGGTGTAGGCTCATTGATAAAAACATCCAGTCCTGCGAATTTCACTTTTCCTGAATTTAAGGCTTCGATCAATGCTGTTTCATCGATAACGCCACCTCTTGAGCAGTTTACGATGGCAACTCCGTCTTTCATCATTTCAAATTCATTTTTACCGATCATATATCCGTCTTTTTGCGCCGGCACATGAAGCGTTATAAAATCTGAATGTTTAAGAACATCCTGTAGCGGTTCCGTTTCGATATCAACATTGATGAACTGGTTGTTATAGAAAGTTACCTTAATACTTGCTCTTCCCACATTGCTATCTGCTGCTACCACTCTCATTCCAAGGCCGAGTGCAATTTTAGCAACCTCCTGCCCGATTCTTCCCATTCCTACAATACCGATTGTTTTTCCTTTCAGTTCAATACCGGCTGCATATGCTTTTTTCAGGGCTGCAAATTCGGAATCACCTACCAAAGGCATTTTCCTGTTGGAATCCTGCAAAAATCTTGCTCCGGAAAACAAATGGGCAAAAACCAGTTCTGCCACCGATTCTGAAGAAGCTGAAGGCGTATTGATTACATGAATACCTTTTTCTCTGGCATAATCCACATCAATATTATCCATTCCTACACCACCTCTCCCGATGATTTCGAGGGACGGACAATTGTCAATAATATCTTTTCTGACCTGTGTGGCACTTCGTACCAGCAATGTGCGGATCTTATGCTCATTAATATAATCCATCAAAAACTCCTGAGGAACTTTTGCAGTGATTACTTCAAAACCTTTTTCAGTGAGTGCATCAATACCGGATTGATCCAGGCCGTCGTTTGCTAAAACTTTCATAAACTTTGTAGATTAAAGTAAAGACTAGCGATTAACCCAAAAATTAATCGTTTAATCTTTGAATTAAATTTTTATTCTCCGTCTTCTTTAAAAACTTCAATGGTAACCTGTTTTTCAACAAGATCAGTAAATTTACCTTTATACCGTGTTGCTCTTACCAGGTGATTATCGATCCAGTGGTAATTTCCCCCTCTTGGCTTTCCGCATAATACACTGTGGTATTTGAAACCGTGTTTATCCAGCCAGTCAATGGTAATCTGTTTCAGGTTTTCTGTTCTCGATGTGAAAAAACATATCTGGTGACCTTCATCATACCATTTGTTGATGGTTTCCAATGCATCGGGAAAAGGCTCGCAGGTAACCATTCTTTCTGGTTCTTCGTTCGGAACGTCCTCTGTAATGGTTCCATCGATATCAATGAGGTAGTTTTTTACGCCGTCTTTCAGGATAGGGCTAATGTGATCTTTGTACTCTAATTCCATCATAAAAAATTGAATGGCAAAGTTACGTTTTTTACATCAATAAGCCCTGCTAAACTTATTAAATGTAAAATTTTTAAACTAAAATTTGACAATT
The DNA here is from genome assembly GCF_023195755.1 of Chryseobacterium nepalense. Lineage (NCBI taxonomy): Bacteria > Pseudomonadati > Bacteroidota > Flavobacteriia > Flavobacteriales > Weeksellaceae > Chryseobacterium > Chryseobacterium nepalense. Next base: position 3,976,742 of record NZ_CP096203.1, on the reverse strand, counting down.
AGCGAATAATTTTAACTACAATAACTCTTTTATATAATTTAAGTTAAAAATTTTCTTTTTTTGATAACGTCCATTTACAGATATCTTTGAATATCAAAATCATGATGTTTTACCAAAAATTTTCAGAATACATATATTACGCTTACATTTGTAGAAATGGAAGAATTCGTAGTTTTAGTAAACCCCGAAGATCAAATTCTCGGTTTAATGGAAAAGCAGCAGGCACACATCAACGGCCTTCTGCACCGTGCTTTCTCTGTATTTTTGTTCAACAGTAACGGTGAAATGCTTTTACAAAAAAGAGCTTCCGGAAAATATCATTCCCCATTAAAGTGGACCAACGCGGTCTGCTCTCATCCCAGAATTGAAGAAACATATTTAGAGGGAGCCAGACGCCGAATGAAAGAGGAGTTGGGAATTGACGCTGAACTTTCAGAAAAATTCAGCTTTATTTATAAGGCAGATGTAGGAAACGGGCTATGGGAACATGAACTTGATCACGTTTTTACAGGGATTTTTGAAGAAGAATTTCATCTTAATAAAGATGAAGTAGAAGAAATACGATATATTTCAATGGAGGATCTCGACAAAGAAATAGCCGGAAATCCTGAAAATTTCACAGAGTGGTTCAAGATTATCCTTGATGAATATAAACACCATTTTAATTCATGAAAAAAATTTTTCTCGCATTTGTTCTTTTAACAGGAACTTTATTGATGGCACAATCAATTCCAACAGAGGTATATGATCATGAAAACTACTCTATCATTTATCCTCAAGGCTGGAAAGTCACCAATGACAGCGAGATAGTCAATATATTTCCACCAAGCCAGATAGGAGCCATTACCATTTCGGAATATCATGCCCTGAATCTGCCGAAATCCGAAACTAAAAAATTCATCCTTGCCCTTTACAAATCGTCCGATGACGAAAAGAAAGTAATTTCTAAAAGCGGCAAAAAAGGATATACAGAATATTTTTACGAATACCTTGACGAAAAAGAAAAGCTCGTTTGGCTTACCAAAGTCTACCAGAAAGATAAAGACCTGTACCTGATTTCCATCAACTGCGGACAGAAATACTGGAACGGCAATTTTATGAAGCTTTTCAATGAAGCTTTTGACAGTTTTAAAATAAAGAAATAGAAATAAAAATTAACTATGAAGAAAACAGCATTGTACGACAAGCACTTATCTTTAGGCGCTAAAATCGTACCTTTTGCAGGTTTTGAAATGCCTGTACAATATTCCGGAGTTACTGAAGAACACTTTGCCGTAAGAGAAAAGGCAGGTTTGTTCGATGTTTCTCACATGGGACAGTTTTTCATTGAAGGAACGGGTTCCAAAGAACTATTGCAGTACGTTACAACCAATAATGTAGATGCATTGGAAAATGGAAAAGCCCAGTATTCATGCCTTCCTAACGAAAACGGAGGAATCGTGGACGATCTTATCGTTTACAAAATGGAAGACGACAAATATTTCGTGGTTGTTAATGCTTCAAACATTGATAAAGACTGGGATCACATCTCAAAATATAATACTTTCGGAGCGAAAATGACGAACGCTTCAGACGATATGTCCTTACTGGCAGTTCAGGGTCCGAAAGCTACCGGGATTCTTCAGAAATTAACGGAAACCAATCTTTCAGAAATTCCTTATTATCACTTTACCGTAGGTTCCGTAGCAGGAGTAAATGATGTCATCATATCCAATACCGGTTACACCGGAAGTGGCGGTTTTGAAATTTATTTTAAAAATGAAGATGCGGTAACGCTTTGGGATGCTATTATTGAAGCAGGTGCAGAAGAAGGTATCATTCCTTGCGGACTGGCATCCAGAGATACGCTGCGTCTTGAAAAAGGGTTTTGCCTGTATGGAAACGACATTGATGATACGACATCGCCTATTGAAGCAGGATTGGGATGGATCACCAAATTTGACAAAGATTTTCTTTCGAAAAAAACATTTGCCAAGCAAAAAGAAGAAGGCGTTACCAGAAAACTGGTTGGTTTCGAATTGACCGACAAGGGAGTTCCGAGACACGATTACCCTGTTGTAGACGCAGAAGGCAACGTGATCGGGAAAGTAACTTCCGGAACACAATCTCCAATGAAAAAAGTAGGATTAGGTCTTGCTTACGTAGATAAGCCTCACTTTAAAATCGGTTCTGAGATCTTCATCCAGGTAAGAAATAAAAATATTCCTGCCAAAGTGGTGAAAGCGCCTTTTGTGTAGTTGAATATATATACAAGAATATAACCGCAGAAATATTATACCTGCGGTTTTTTTATTTCATTCAGTTTAAGACTGTGTATCTATTAATTCCCAAAAGCCGTTTTTCTGTTCATTTGCAGATTTTAATATTCCTTCTTTCCTTAATTTAGTAGCTGCCCATCTAACATCATATTGCCACGTATAAAATAAATCACCAGAATTTAATAGTTCTTTTTCATAATTAATCCATATAAATTTACAAACTTGAAGTAATCTCGCCTTTCCACCACTATTTCTAAGAGCTATTATAATCCAATCTTTTAAATTCTCCTTTTTCATTTTACTAGTTTATAATTTTAAATTAAAAATTCTCTCAAAGCTTCCACATTCTTCTTATCATTTCCCACGAAAATTTTATCATTGGTAATAAAAACCGGACGCTTCAAAAACGTATAATGATCCAATAACAATTCTTTAAAATCCTTTTCTGTTAAAGACTTTACATCCAGGCCTCTCAATTTAATCTGCGTAGACTTTTTACTGAATAATGTTTCATAAGATTGGGTTTTCTCATACATTTCGGCTAATTCCTCTTCCGTAACCGGTTCTTTTCTGATCTCGCGCAATTCCCAGTCTGATAAATCAAATTGCGCTAAAATCTTTCTGCAGGTATCACACGTATTCAGGTGAAAAACTTTTTTCATTTAAATAATATTCTAATCGTTAACAGAAAATATTCATTTTCATTCTTCAAAAGTAAGATTTAATCTAAAATTTTAAAAATTATAAATACCTTTATTCAAATTTTAAAAGAATGGAGAACAAACCTGTGACTTTTCAGTTTATTTCTGAACCTTCAGACGTAAATTACGGAGGAAATGTGCATGGAGGAAGCGTGATGAAATGGATTGACCAGGCCGGCTATGCATGTGCCACCACCTGGAGCGGGAATTATTCTGTTACTGTATATGTGGGCGGAATCCGGTTTTATGAGCCGATAAAAATCGGGGAAATTGTAAAAGTGGAAGCGCAGGTGATCTACACCGGTTCTTCAAGCATGCATATCGCCATCAATGTGTTCTCCAGAAATCTTAAGCAGCCTAAATTCGATAAGAAAACACACTGTATCATTGTATTTGTGGCAGTTGATGAGAACGGAAAAAAACTTCCGGTCCCGAAATGGATTCCCGAAACCGAAGAAGACAGACAGAAAGAACAGTACGCTATACGGCTAATGCAGCTGCGTACACAGATTGAAGATGAAATGAAACCCTTCCTGTAATGCATAGAAAAGATTTTATCAAGCTTTCATCGTTGGGATTCCTAGGTTTATATTCCTGTGGAATTTCTCCATTTAAAAAAAGACAAAATACATTGGCAATTCAGTTATACACCGTACGGGATGCAATGTCGGCAAACCCTGAAAAAACACTCGAAAGACTGGCAGCCATGGGCTTTACCGGACTGGAAATCTATGCGTACAACAGTACTTTTTTCGGAAAAACCCCTCAGGAATTTCAGCGCATTCTTAAAAATACAGGATTGAGAGTCATCAGTTCACATCATATAACAGGAAATTTTAATAAAGGACAGGGAACTTTACTCTATAACTGGGAAAAATCTGTGGAAGATCTTCATTTTATTGGTTCAGAATATATGGTTTGCTCTTACCTTTTTCCGCAGGAACGAAATTTGGAAAACTATAAGAAACTTCCTGAACTGCTTGAAAATTCAGGAAAAGTTACAAAAGAAGCCGGAATTCAGTTTGCGTACCATAATCACGATTTTGAATTTGAAAAGTTTGATGACAACCGAAATGTTTATGATTTTATTTTAGAAAATTCTTCACCGGAACTGGTTAAAATGGAGCTTGATCTTTACTGGATTTCAAAGGCAGGAATCGATCCGCTGATGTATTTCGAGAAATATCCCGGAAGATTTCCGCTATGGCACGTAAAAGATATGAAAGCCGGGACAAAAGATTTCACCGAGATCGGAAATGGTACCATCGATTTTGAGCGAATTTTTAAAGCCGGAAAGCAGGCGGGTCTTCAATATTGGTTCCTGGAGCAGGATTCCAGTGATAAAGATATTTTTGAGAGTATCTGCATCAGCAACGAATTTATTGCTAAAAACCGTTTCTTTTTAAAATAATTTTTATCTTTGTACAACAAAAAGGAAATGGTGTTCTTCCTTACCCAACCGCTTTCAAAAAGCTGATGACGCCTGATTAAGAAAGATTATTAACAATAATTTGATCAGGAAAATTATGTCTCCAAAACAAAGAACCCATACTCACGTAATACAACTTCAACTTCGTTTATTTTCACGTAAATACCCGGCATTGTTATATGTCATTAAATGGCTTTTCATTAGCTTAATCATTGGAATCACTGCAGGAACCGCTTCCGCAGGCTTTCTGGAATCATTGTCGTGGGCAACCCGTTTCAGGGAAAGCCATGTCTGGCTGATTGCCTTTCTTCCGCTTGCCGGACTTGCTGTTGGAATGCTGTATTATTACTTTGGAAAAGATGTGGAAGCGGGAAACAACCTTCTCATCGAAACCATTCATGAACCGGCGAAAAAAATCATTCCTTTTAAAATGGCCCCGTTTGTTTATATCGGAACTATTGTCACCCATTTTTTCGGGGGCTCGGCAGGGCGTGAAGGAACAGCGTTACAAATTGCAGGGGCTATTTCAGACCAATTTACAAAACTTTTAAAGCTGAATGAGCAGGATCGAAAAGTGCTTATCATCTCAGCAATTGCTGCCGGATTCGGTTCTGTGTTCGGAACTCCATTGGCAGGAGCGGTTTTCGGGCTTGAAGTTTTTCTCATAGGAAAAATTCGATACAATGGTATTTTTCCGGCTTTTGCATCCGCTATTCTGGCAGATCAGGTTACCCGATTGTGGCATGTTCATCATACAGAATATCTTATCGGAGTAATCCCTAAAAATGATTTTCTGCCTTTTATTTATTCTGTGATAGCAGGAATTGTTTTCGGGATCTGTGCTGCTGCTTTCAGCAGGCTAATGCATTATGGAGATTTTATTTTTAAATCAAAATTTGCATATCCGCCTTTACGCTCTTTTGTTGGAGGAATTATTATTGCCGCAGCGGTTTTTGCAATGGGAACAACACGATATATCGGACTGGGAATTCCCGTTATTGAAGAAGCTTTCGGAAAACAGCTTCCTTTGTATGATTTTGTGCTGAAAATGTTATTTACAGTCGTAACGCTTTCAGCGGGATTTAAAGGAGGTGAGGTTACCCCATTATTTTTCATCGGAGCCACTTTGGGAAGCGCTTTGTCTATATTCATTCCGCTTCCCTATGGATTACTGGCGGGAATGGGGTTTGTAGCAGTCTTTGCAGGTGCTACCAATACTCCCCTTGCCTGCACTCTGATGGGAATTGAGCTTTTTGGTGCAGAATGTGGAATATATGTTGCCATTGCCTGTATTGTAGCTTATTTATTTTCAGGAAATAACAGTATTTACACAAAACAAAAAATCGGGGAAGCTAAAAACAGCAGGTTCAGATATTTTAACAATAAGAATTTTGAAGATTTGTAAAATGATCGCAGAATTTCCAAATTCAGGGTGCATTATAATTCCATAATTCAATTCGGAAAGATACTTCCTGAAACTTTATATTTATAGTTTAATTTAAATATCTCTTTGATTGTCTGCAACCTTAGCCCCGATTGCAGCAATTGTCTGAGCTCATTTTTATAATTTTCGGCGCGGCGGCTTCGCCGAAAATTATAAAAATAGCGAGTGCGGAAAGCGCGAACAGCTCCTGAAAATTAATTTTTTAAAACCTGCATGCGCAATAGCAGTTTTCAATAATTACAAAAACCTTTTGGTAATCCCAAAAGGCTTCTGCGTATTAAATGTGGAAATGTTTATTTCTAATGAAATAATTCTCTTTTATACAAGATCCTTACAAGTATATACTTGTGGACATGCTATGTATTGGATGCAATATTTAGGGCCTGTTACAGATCCTGCGCAGTCGCATCCGCAAAGGGAAAGATCAGGCGTTCCGCTAATACCACCCGTAATGTTTTTAAGATCAGCTTTTTTTAATTTTGTGGCGTTTTTCAAAAAATTTTTCATTGTGATTTGGTTTTGGTGATTAATTACAGTTTCAAAGTTAAACAAATATTAATTATTCACAGCATAATTTAATATTAAATTTTATAATTAATTTATTTTGTTCAACTTAATATTTTTATAACGGTAAACTATACTAATTTATTTCTTAAACAGCTGAATTTATTCTGTAAATTCCAGATCCCTGTTGTGAGTTTCGGAAATCGTAAGCGATGAGTAGAAAGCAAGTGTAAAAACGATAAGACCTACTAATGCGGCACTTACAATTACCGTAAAATCATTTTTAAAAAAATCAAAAGCGAGGATCATTACCGGAACTAAACCACGAACCATATTGGGAACAGTAGTAGTTGCCGTATTCCTGATATTTGTTCCGAATTGTTCTGCTGCCAGTGTGACAAACATAGCCCAATATCCGGTGCCTAAACCAAGCCAGACACAGAAAATATAGTATTTTGTTTCCGTATCCGTATTGCCAAACAGCATGAAGGCAACACCTATAATGGTAAAAATCAGCATATAAAAAATAGCCATTTTCCGGGATTTCAGAAGATGCGAAATAAACCCGCTTGCCAGATCACCTACGGAAATTCCTATATATGCCCACATAATAGCTTTACCTGGACTCAGGTCTTTAATTCCCAGTTCAGGAGCAAACTGATTGGCAAGTACCGCCAGAATCCCGATACAATACCAGGTCGGTAATCCGATTGCAATGCATTTCAAATATCTTATCAGACGATCTTTATGGGTAAAAAATGTAAGAAAGTTACCTTTGGAAACAGATTTGTGTTCAATATTTTTATAAATCCCGGATTCCGAAACACTTATTCTCAGGAATAATAATAAAATACCGAGTACTCCTCCTATGATGTAAGAAATATTCCAGCCACCAGCCAGCTCTACCGTAAGCTGCGCGACTACTGCGCCCATCAGTCCGAAACCGGCAACAACAGAAGTTCCAATGGCTCTCAGATTTTTCGGCAGGCTTTCGGAAACAAGGGTAATTCCGGCTCCAAGTTCTCCGGCAAGACCTATCCCTGCCAAAAATCTTAATCCTGCATACTGATACACTAAATGTTCTTTTGGAAAATACGGTAAAAAACCACAGGCAATATTTGCTAAAGAATAAACCAATATGGATCCGAATAAAACCGACAACCTGCCTTTCTTATCGCCGAAAACTCCCCAGAATATCCCGCCTATCAGTAATCCTACCATTTGCGCATTGAGAATAAAGGTTCCATCCGTATCCGGATTTAAGCCTAAAGCTTTTAAACTGGGAATTCGTACAATGCCGAACAGAAGCAAATCATAAATATCAACAAAGTATCCCAAAGCGGAAATGATAACAGGAATCGAAAAAATGTACTTCAGTTTCGAAGAAGTGGAAAGTTCTTGCATCTCGGAGTTTTAATTTTGCTAAAAATAAAAAACCTTTCAATTTCTTGAAAGGTTTTTATGAAATATCTTTGAATATCGATTATCTCGCAATATTTACAGCTCTTGTTTCCCTGATTACGGTTACTTTTACCTGTCCAGGATATGTAAGCTCGTTTTGGATTTTTTCTGAAATATCATAAGACAGCTGGGAAGCGACTTCGTCATTCACTTTGCCGCTTTCTACCATTACTCTTAGTTCTCTACCCGCCTGAATTGCATACGCTGATGAAACCCCATCAAAACTTAACGCTGCAGATTCAAGATCTTTCAATCTCTGAATGTAGGATTCCAACACCTGTCTTCTTGCTCCCGGTCTTGCTCCTGAGATCGCATCTGCAACCTGGATAATCGGGGACAATAACGATGTCATTTCCACTTCATCGTGGTGAGCACCGATAGCGTTTACCACTTCTGCATTTTCGCCGTATTTTTCAGCCCACTGCATTCCTAGTAAAGCGTGAGGAAGTTCAGATTCCTGTTCAGGAACTTTACCGATATCGTGTAACAGACCTGCTCTTTTTGCTAGTTTCACATTTAATCCTAATTCAGCAGCCATGGTTGCGGCAATGTTTGCCACTTCTCTTGAGTGTTGCAGTAAGTTTTGACCGTAAGAAGAACGGTATTTCATTCTACCAACGATTTTGATCAGTTCAGGATGTAATCCGTGGATTCCTAAATCAATGATCGTTCTTTTTCCCACTTCAATGATTTCTTCTTCAATCTGTTTTCTGGTTTTCTCTACCACTTCTTCAATTCTCGCAGGGTGAATTCTACCGTCTGTTACCAATCGGTGAAGGGATAATCTGGCGATTTCTCTTCTAACCGGATCGAAACATGAAAGAAGAATTGCTTCAGGAGTATCGTCTACAATAATTTCCACTCCTGTTACCGCTTCCAAAGCACGGATATTTCTTCCTTCTCTACCGATGATTCTACCTTTTACTTCATCTGATTCAATATTGAATACCGATACGGAATTTTCAATGGCCTGCTCAGTTCCGATTCTCTGAATCGTTTGGATTACGATTTTTCTTGCTTCACTTTTAGCATTAAGCTGAGCTTCTTCCATGATGCTCTGCACGTGTGCCTGAGCTCTTGTTTTGGCTTCTGCTTTCATAGTTTCCACCAATTCTGCTCTTGCTTCTTCTGCCGTATAGTTGGAAATTTTTTCAAGAATTTCAACTTTTTTAGCGGTTGCAAGATCAAGTTCCTGCTGTTTCCTATCTAAAATTTCGTTTTTCTTGGCATAATCCGCGATTTGTTTATCGAGGTCCTTTTCCAGTTTTCCGGCCTTGCTAAGTTCATCGTTCAGTTTGTGTTCCTTATCCTTAATCCTTTTTTCAACCTCCTGCATTTTCTTTTCTCTTACCTGAATATCAGCATCATGCTGTGATTTCAGCTCCAGGAATTTTTCTTTTGCCTGAAGGTTTTTTTCTTTCTTTATGGACTCGGCCTGTACGTTGGCTTTTTCTATAAGGTTTTCGGCATTTTTCTTTGCATCATCTATAATAAATTTTGCTTTAGTATTGAGTGAACTTTTGGAGAAAAACACTCCTACTGCCGCTCCGATTACTAAACAAACAACGCCGACTATAACTTCTATCATAATGTATATTGAGTTTTAATTGTATTACATAAAAAAAGCCCACAATAATCCAGAGATTGAGAGTAAACTCCTAATCAACACGATTTGAACTGATTTCCACTGTCTGTAATCCGGACGAACCGGCACGCCATTCAATGGACATTTGTTCGGTAATTGTTTAGCGTTGAGTTTACCTTTAATGTGTTAGAATTATTGTAGGCAGCACTTTCCGGGAAAAAAAATCTATTTCCCTGTTTCATTCAACGATTGATTAATGTTTGTTAATCTTTCGTTGGTAGATTGTATTGTTTTTTCGTAGTTCATAGACACTACTTCCGCATTGGTTCCTAATTTCAGGGCACACATTGCCAAAGCATCCTGTTTGTCTCTCACATCGAAATTCTGTTCAAAATCTTTAATCATATTTTCAATCTGCTTCCCAACTTTGCGCAACGTTTCTTCTTCAGCTGCGGGTACGTTCAGCGGATATACTCTTCCTGCAATATTAATGGTTATTCTTCTTACTTCCATTATAATCCACTGTTTTGAAGCTGTGCAATACAGAAATCTATTTCTTTCACCAACCTGTTGATGTGATTTTTCATCAATCTGTTGTGTTCAGGATTTCCTGATATTGCTGAATAAAGTTTTATATTTTTTTGTTCTTCTGCTAATACCTGATTTTTTTTCCTTTCTTCATCATACCTTTTTTTCAGGTCTTCATGCTCCATGCTTAATTCCGAGAATTTTTCAGTAAGACTTTTGTAATTCTTTTGTAATAGCAAAATCTTTTTCTCTAATTCTGAAAAATTGTTTTCTAAATCTTGAAGCATTTCAGGTTTTGTATATTCTAACTAGTAGCAAAAATAACAAAATATTAACACTAACAAAAATAAAAGTCTTTATATTTTGATTTCAAACATAAAAGGAGGCACAAATGCGCCTCCTTTTTATCTCTTATTCTATTTTCTTATTCAAATTTCAGTACGAAGAAAACAGCTCTTGTCTGTAAGGTAGACATTGCTGCAGTCCAGTACGGAGGTGTTGTCGCATTATCTGCCACAATCTCGTTATTCATAATGAATGTTCCTCTGATTGCTGGTGTAAGCTTAAATTTATTAAAGTAAAACTGGATGCCCATTTCTGCAGACCATGCAAAATTGTGTGTTGTAGATCTGAAAACCTGCTGTAGGTTATCATCAGTAGAGTCTGAATTTGACTGTAGATTAACAATATAATTAACCCCTGCTGCAACATATGGTCTTGAATTGTACCATCTCTGTCCATGGAATTCCAGCAACACAGGAACGTCAACCAAAGTTGTTTTAATTTCTCTTACTCTGTCTTTTTCAGCCAAAGGAATAGGAATAAAAGGATCGTTTGTCAAAGTACCCGCTGCATACTGATCGTTAGACTGCGTATTGAAAGTTAATTGTCTCTGACCGAATTGTAACCCTGGTTCTAATCTTAAATCCAAATAATCGTTCAGTCTCCATTTTGCAATTAATCCGGCACCAAAACTGTAACTCTCTTTAGAGGTAACAAGATTCTGGTTATTACTTGAGCCATATCTTGGATTCAGAACGATACGGTAGTCTAGTCTGTTACCATTCAGATAAAAACCCCAGCTGAACTTTTGCTCATCAAAGTCTTCCAACTTATCCATTCTGTTTCGGGTTCTGAATTGCGCGTTTGCTAACAACGCAACATTTACTGAGGCTAAAACCAGTGCTTTTAATAAAAATTTATTCATAGGTTACTTTGTTGCTTTATAAATTGTGGCTATACCTAAACTTAGTTTTTTATATTCAACTTTTTTAAATCCTGTATCTAAAAGAATTTGTCTCATCTTTTCCCCGAAAGGAAAAGCATTTACAGAATCCGGAAGGTATGTGTATGCCCTATTATCCTTGGAAACCAGTCTGCCAATAGCAGGTAATATATTTTTAAAATAAAACATATAGAATGGCGCCATGAAACCCTCAACCTTTGAAAACTCCAGTATATAAACACTCTTGTTATCTTTAACAACTCTTCTCAACTCTGCCAAACCTTTGGTAAGGTTTTCAAAATTCCTCACTCCAAACGCAACGGATACCGCATCAAATCTGTTATCCTCGAAAGGTAAGTTTTCCGCATCTCCTTTTTGCATGGAAATTTTGCCGTCTAATTTAAGTTTTTTTATTTTAATAACGCCAACATTTAACATTTGTTGCGATAAATCCAATCCGATCACTTTTGAGCCTGTGCCTTTTTCAACAGCAATGGCCAGATCTCCCGTGCCGGTAGCGACATCCAGCACTTCCTGCGGGCTGTCTTTTTTCATCCAGCTCACTAAAGTATTTCTCCATAAAACATCAATTTTCATGGACAGCACATGATTGAGCAGATCATACTTCGGTGCAATATTGTCGAACATATCCTCTACCTGGCTTTTTTTAGTAGCTTCAGAGTTGTAGGGCGTAATTTTGGTAATATCTTTTGTCAAAACTTAAAACTTGTAATATTCTTTATAATAATTAAGGTAATCCTGTTTTCTGAAGATCTTTGATCTTGACTCTACCTTCTGAACGTTTTTGATTACTTTATCATAATCCTCATCTACGTTATAGTAAAAATCGTCGGTAAACAGTTTGTTGAAGCGTCTTGCTCCTCCAAAATAGGCTTTTCCGTCGATTATGGTTTTATCCAATGCCAAAAGTAGTGAATCTTTCTTAAGATTGTAGCCATAATACTGCTCATTGATATAATAATCCTGATGTGCAATATTAATAAGCCCTCTTATTTTATTAACTTCGAAAGCAGAATCAAACAACAATTTTTTATTCTGGTCAAACACTTTAATGGAATTTTTCCCTTTATTAAGGTCAACGTGAACGGTCTGCCCTCCTGCGATAGTTCCTTCTGAACCGTTGTTTATTTTATAATAGAATGTATTTGCCGTAGGATTGTCCACTACATAATAATTCCTTTTGGCCAGAAAGAGAAAGTAAATCCCAAAGGCAAAGATAAATGCCGCAATTGCAATAAGTAAGCCTTTTAAGGATGCATTATTTTTCATATGATTGTAAAGTACAATTTTTGCAAATTTAATAATATTTTTAATTCTCTGTTATTAATATTAATTATTAACTTTGCATCTTTAAAAAATCATTTAAACGAATGCCGAATACGATCATAATTGGTTCTGGATCTTACCTTCCCGGCAGAATTATCGGGAGAGACTATTTCTTAGGTTCAGATTTTTATTCAGAAGACGGGGTGAAAATTGATAAACCTGCTGAAGAAACGATTGCAAAATTTGTAGAAATTACAGAAATTGAGAACAGAAGATTCATAGAAGAAGATCTATCCAATTCACAAATCGGGTACGAGGCTGCCAAAATTGCGATTGAAGACGCGAAAATAGATCAGGAAGAACTTGATTATATTATTTATGCCAGCAATTTCGGAGAAGTCACGGTACACGGATATGCGGATTTCATGCCAACCATGGCGGCAAGAGTAAAGAATAAGCTCGGCATTAAAAACAGAAAATGTGTAACATATGATATGCTTTTCGGGTGTCCGGGATGGGTGGAAGCGATGATTTTGGCCGACAACTTAATTAAAGCTAAAGTAGCTAAAACCATTCTTGTAATCGGCGCAGAAACATTAAGCAGGGTAACTGATCCTCACGACAGAAACAGAATGATTTTTGCAGATGGAGCAGGTGCTGTTGTTGTAAAAGCAACAGACGATGAAAATGTAGGAATCATTGCCCACAACACCATTTGTGACAACGGCCCGGAACTGGATTATTTAGCAAATGGCCCTTCCATTAATAAAGAATCTGACCAGACGCGTATTTTTGTAAGAATGCAGGGAAGAAAAATTTACGAATATGCCCTGAAAAACGTTCCTGCAGCAATAAAAGAAACTATTGAAGACGCGGGACTTTCTATAGAAGACATCAATAAAATTCTGATTCACCAGGCTAATGCCAAGATGGATTATGCCATGATCGAAAGACTTCACAAGCTTTATAATGTGAAAGATTATGATCATTCTATTTCACCAATGACGATTCAGGAATTCGGAAATTCTTCTGTGGCAACCATTCCTACCATGTTTGATTTAATAATTAAAGGAAAAATGGAAGGTCAATCGTTTAAAGATAAAGGTAACATTGTGATGACTTCGGTAGGTGCCGGAATGAATATCAATGCTATCGTTTACAGATTTCCTTAATAATATTTAATTAAAATAACAAAAAGCACAGGGAAATTATTCTTTGTGCTTTTTTTAAACGATTATGCAAAGAAACTTTTTAATTATTGCTGCCGTCTTCCTCCTGCTGGAAGCATACATTTATCAGGCGATCAGAACCCTTACGGATAATTCCTGGATCAGGATCGGCTATTGGGTTATTACCCTAGTAGTATACGGTTTTTTCGCATACGAAATTTCTAACTTCAGCAGAGCCGACAGAAGTATGATGAGGGCCCAGATCATGATATCACTATTTTTGATCTTTATTCTGCCTAAAATTTTTGTCGTTTTATTTCTTTTAATTGATGATATCCTGAGAACCGGAGGCTACCTGATCGGACTGGCAGGATCTTCAGAGAATTTCTTTCCTGAAAGAAGAAAATTTTTAAGCATCGTAGGATTAGGACTCGGAGGTGTACTTTCCGCTCTTTTTATTGATGGAATCACCTTTGGGAAGTACCGTCATAAAGTAAGAAGAGTAAGGATTAATTTTGCCAATCTTCCGAAAAGTTTCAAAGGATATAAAATTGTACAGATTTCGGACGTACACAGCGGAAGTTTTTCGGATCCTTCCAAGCTGGAACATGCCATCAACCTTATCAATGAACAAAATCCTGATCTTGTACTATTCACAGGAGATATGGTGAATAATGTGGCTGAAGAATTTAAGCCATTTATCCCGTTGTTTTCAAAGATTAAAGCAAAAGATGGCAAATTTGCCGTTCTTGGCAATCATGATTATGGCGATTATATACAATGGAACTCACCGGATGAAAAGAGAAAAAACCTTGATACATTGATTGATTATGAGAGACAGGCTGGTTTTGATATGCTTCGGAATGAGCACCGCATTATTGAGAAAAACGGTGAAAAGCTATACATTCTGGGGGTTGAAAACTGGGGATTGAAACCTTTTCCGCAATTCGGGAGAATTGATGATGCGTTGAAAGGAGTTCCGGAATCGGCTACAAAAATTCTGATGAGCCACGATCCTACCCATTTCGATTATGTCGTAAAAAAACACCCGGGAAATATTCATCTGACCCTTTCCGGACACACGCACGGAATGCAGTTTGGGCTCGACCTTAAAAATATCAAATGGTCTCCGGTACAGTACAAATATCCGAAATGGGCAGATTTATATGAAAGTGAAGGAAAAATGCTGTATGTAAACAGAGGTTTTGGAGTATTGGCCTATCCGGGAAGAGTGGGTGTTTTACCCGAAATCACGCTTTTCGAACTGGCATAATTATCCATCTAATTAAGACATTAAAATGAAAGATACGGGAGAAAGACATATCATACATCAGCAATTTGCCAATAAATCTGAATTGTATCTGCACTTAATGCATATTGCAACCTATGAATACGCCAAAAAACTTGTAAAAGACAAAAAAGTCTTAGACTACGGATGCGGTTCGGGGTATGGTTCACACATGCTTTCTTTGACTGCTGCAAGCGTCACTGGTGTTGATATCAGCAAGGAAGCGGTAGACTTTGCAAATAATGAATATAAAGCTCCCAATCTGAATTTCAAAACAATTGCTGAATTAGGAAATGAAAAATTTGATGTTATTACTTCCTTTCAGGTTATTGAACATGTTCCTGATGATAAAAAATATACTTCTGCGCTAAAACAGCTTTTAAATCCCGGCGGAATCCTGATTATTTCAACTCCGGATAAAAAATACAGGCTGTTTAACTATATTCAGCAACCCTGGAATATTTTTCATCTGAAAGAATATACACCGGAAAGCCTGGAAAAATTGCTTAAAAAATATTTTAAACAGGTTGAAATTTTAAAAATAGGTTCAGATTCAGATTTAATTTTAGAAGAAATAAAAAGAACAAAAAAACAGCGAATAGCAGTTCTTCCATCCACTTTATCAATCTATCCTTACTCATTGAGAGTTTTCCTTTTAAATGTTCAGAAAAAGATATTTGAGCTTTTAAGAAAAATCAGGACTGGGAATAAAAATCCACTCCGGTCAGAGGACAATACTTCAGCTGATTTTGCATCGCAGTATTCCTATGAAGATATTGTATTTAAAAAAGAAATGCAATATTCTACAGATCTTCTGGCCATTTGTAAAAACGAAGAATAGAACTTTAAAAAATGTAATCTTTCATACGGGAAGTAGCCATTTCTTTCTCGTTGATCCAGTTGAGGAGATTATCCAGTTTGTCCTCCATTTTTTTGCCAGAATTCAGCCTTCTGTAAAAAGGAACATCAAAATGATATCTTGCGAAATCGGTAAACTGCCAGGAATTTAAATAGATCAGCACAAAGTCATCATTCTTTAATGTTTCAAAAACCATATTCCGGTAATACTTCATCGGCAGAACCTGAAACACAAAATCATTATATGGGAGCTGGCTGTAAGGTGAGATACTCTCCGGAACAATACTCAATCCGTCCTGCTCAATAATCTCCGTATCTCTTTTAAGTCTTTTGAAAGGAAAAAGTATACCGGCATTATCAATATTTGAAATATAACTGAACTCCATCAATTTCAACCTTTGATAAGAAATTTTATTGTCCTTTTGGCGGATTCCCTTGATCTGCTTTTCCAAAAAATCCTGAGTCATTCTTTTTGTATCTTCTATTTCTTCAGGACTTGAATTCTGATTGTAAAAAGCAATTTCATGCCCTTGGGATGAAATTGCTTTTAGTAAATTCTGCAGCTTTTCTGCTAAGGAAATTTCCACAAAAAAGCTTGCCTTTATATCATGTATATCTAAAATTCTTAAAATAGCTTTCGTATTATTTTCTGAAATTTTCAGCCTTTCCTCATCGGAAACTTCAGCGCCATCTTTACATTTTGCTACAATATTTACGACGTTAAAAGTTAATAATATCATTTAAAGTTAATTTTAAATAAAAAATATAATTAATTAAAAATCAGATGTTAAATAAAGTTATATTTAAAGCTATACTTTATCTATTGCTTTTTATTAAGTTTTATTCTTAAATTTTTAATCATATCTTTTGTCATTTCAGAAATTCCATATTCATAAGACAATCCCCAGTCTTTTTTCGCAACAGAATCATCAATTGATGCCGGCCAGGAATCAGCAATCTGCTGTCTGAAATCAGGCTTATAATCGATTTCAAAACCCGGTATTTCTTTCTTAATTTCTTCAGCCAATTCTTTTGGAGTAAAGGACATTCCGCCTAAATTATATGAAGAACGTACGCTGAGATTTTCTTTTGGAGCTTCCATAAGTTTAAGCGTTGCATTGATCGCATCATCCATATACAGCATTGGCATTCCGGTATTTTCAGAAATGAAGCTTGTGTATTTCCCTTCTTCAATCGCTTCATAAAAAATCTCTACGGCATAATCTGTAGTTCCTCCGCCGGCAGGAGTTTTCCAGGAAATAAGACCCGGATAACGAATACTTCTCACATCTACTCCATGCTTATCAAAATAATATTCGCACCATTTTTCTCCCGCCATTTTGGAGATTCCGTAAACGGTAGTAGGGTTTAACACTACGTCCTGACCTACATTTTCTTTTGGAATTCCTTTTCCAAATACAGCAATTGAACTTGGCCAGAAAATCTTCTGAATAAGTCCTTCTTTTGCCATTTCACAGAAGTGAAGAAGAGGTTCAAGATTCAGCTTCCAGGCAAAAATTGGCTGTTTTTCTGAAGTTCCGGATAATAATGAAGCCAGATGATACACTGTGGTGATTTCATAATCTTTAATGATCTGTCTCACCAGCTGGGTATTGGTTACATCCATTCTCTCATAATATCCTGCTGAAGTAATACCTTTCTGCCATCTGTCAAGACCTGAAGCAACTACGTTTTCTGCTCCATGAATTTCAACAAGTCTGTTAGTAAGTTCGGTACCGATTTGCCCTAAGGCACCCGTAATGAGTATTTTTTCCGTGTGGGATTCCATTTTATTTTTATTAGTTGATAAAAGCAAAAGTAATATTTTAAAGTCTATCTTAAAACAAAATCGTAAATTCGGTTGTAAAATTTGTAAATGAAAAAGATTATTATTTCTTTTATTTTATTTACTTCCACAGTATCAGCGCAATATACTGACATTAACATTCTAAAGGAAGTAAAGGTAAAAAATAAAGGTGTTGTTGTTTCGGCGCATCCTCTTGCAAGTGAGGCAGGTGCCAAAATATTGAAGATGGGGGGAAATGCTTATGATGCCATTGTTGCCACTCAGTATGCGCTTGCAGTGGTTTATCCGCAGGCCGGAAATATCGGAGGAGGCGGTTTTTTGGTAGGTGTAAAAAATAACGGTGAAAAATTCACACTTGATTATCGTGAGACTGCACCTTCAAGGGCTTCCCACGATATGTATCTAGATAAAACAGGAAAGGCAGATACAGACCTTTCCCAAAACGGAAGGCTTGCAGTAGGAGTCCCGGGAAGTATAGCCGGTTTTTTTGCAACACTGAAGCATTGCAGACTACCCATGGAACAACTTATTCAGCCGGCAATAGATTTGGCCGAAAAAGGATTTGCCATTACCCGCCAGGAAGCTGATCTTTTAAACGCCAATAAAGAAAAATTTGAGCGTCATAACAAAACAGGTATTGCTTTTGTAAAAAATATTCCATGGAAAACCGGCGACCTGCTTATTCAGAAAGAGCTGGCAGAAACTTTAAAACGCATCCAGAAATCCGGGCAAAAAGGATTTTATGAAGGCAAAACCGCTGAACTTCTGGTTGCTGAAATGAAAAAGGGAAACGGAATTATTACATCTGAAGATCTTATAAACTATAAAGTTATTGAAAGAAAAGCATTGGATTTTGATTATAAAGGAAACCAGATTGTATCTATGCCACTGCCATCAAGCGGCGGTATTCTTCTGGCACAAATGCTGAAAATGGCATCTTATGAAAATCTGGAAAAATACCAGCAGAATTCTACAAAAGCTGTTCAGATTATGGTGGAAGCAGAAAGAAGAGCTTATGCTGACAGGGCAGAATACATGGGAGATCCCGCTTTCATCCAGGATAAAACTTCATATCTTATTTCAGATGAATACTTAAAAAACAGGTGGAAAAATTTTAGTTTTAGCAAAGCCACCCCAAGTGCAGAAGTCGGAAAAATCATAAAGCAGCCTAAAGAATCAACAGAGACTACGCATATTTCAGTAATTGATAAAGATGGTAATGCAGCTGCTGTAACCACTACTCTGAATGGCTTATATGGAAGTAAAGTTGTTGTTTCCGGCGCAGGTTTTTTTCTAAATAATGAAATGGATGATTTTTCAATTAAGCCTGGCGTTCCGAATATGTTCGGAGCTGTGGGCGGAGAAGCAAATTCTATACAGCCTAATAAAAGAATGCTGTCTTCAATGACTCCCACAATTATTCTGAAAAACGGAAAACCTTATATGGTTGTAGGGACACCAGGAGGAACAACAATTCCCACTTCTGTTTATCAGTCTATTGTAAATGTAGTAGATTTTAAACTCAGTGCCAATCTGTCTGTCAATGCTCCAAAATTCCATCATCAGTGGCTTCCGGAAACGGTTGCTTTTGAAAAGAACTTTCCTGAAAGCACTATTAATGATATGGAAAAGCTTGGATATAAAGCTGAAAAATGGGGACAAATAGGGAGAACAGAAATGATTATGATTGACGATGAAGGGAATATTCATGCTGTTGCGGATGGCAGAGGTGATGATTCCGTAGCAGTGGAATAACAATTACGTTTTTTATTCTCCAGGACTTTATATAATTAGTTTCGGCGGGGCTTTCAGCCCCGCCGAAACTTTTACTGATATTTGTCATCAGAAACAGTAAATTTTTCATAATTTTCGTTCTTTAAAACAATTTCATTGAAAGCAAAAAAACTTTATCAGCAGCTTTATTTTCAGGTGGTGATCGCTATAATTGCCGGAATCCTTTTAGGAAAATTTTACCCTGAACTGGGAGAGAAGATGAAACCTTTGGGTGACGGCTTTATTAAACTGGTAAAAATGATTATTGCTCCGGTAATCTTCATCACCCTTACGTTGGGAATCGCTCACATGACAGACCTGAAAAAAGTAGGAAGAATTGCCGTTAAAGCGATGATCTATTTTTTAACCTTTTCAACATTAGCACTGATTATCGGACTTGTGGTTGGAAATATTTTACAGCCTGGCCATGGACTGAATATAGATCCTACTACCCTGTCCGGAGATGTGTCACAATACCAACAAAAAGCACATGAATCTACCCTTACCGGGTTTATCATGAATATTATCCCCGAAACACTTTTTAGTCCGCTGGTGGGCGAAAATATTCTTCAGGTTCTGCTGGTAGCCATTCTGATGGGTGTTGCTTTGGTGTTAACAAAAGAAAAGAGCGCGAAAGTAACCGAATTTCTGCAGGATCTTTCCACACCGGTTTTCAAAATTGTTCATATGCTGATGAAGCTGGCACCGATTGGAGCTTTTGGAGCGATGGCTTTTACAATTGGTAAATATGGACTTCATTCTGTTTTGAACCTCATATTTCTGGTGGGGACTTTCTACATTACTTCTGCATTGTTTGTGGTGCTGGTTCTAGGTTCTGTAGCGTGGTACAATGGTTTTAATATTTTCAAACTGATGTATTACCTTAAAGAAGAATTACTGTTGGTTTTAGGAACAAGTTCGTCTGAATCTGCACTTCCCGGAATTATGGAAAAATTGGAAAAAGCAGGCTGTTCAAGAGCTATCGTAGGTTTGGTGGTTCCAACGGGATATTCTTTCAATCTTGACGGAACCAATATTTATATGACACTGGCCTCATTATTTATTGCTCAGGCTCTTAATATTCATCTTCCGATTGAAAAGCAGATGATGCTGCTGTTAGTAGCCATGCTGAGTTCAAAGGGCGCTGCAGGTGTTACAGGAGCGGGTTTCGTGACATTAGCTGCAACGTTGGCCGTTGTTCCTGAAATTCCTATTGCGGGAATGACGCTGATTTTGGGAATTGATAAATTCATGAGTGAATGCCGTGCCTTAACCAATGTAATCGGGAATTCCGTAGCAACAGTTGTGGTTGCCAACTGGGAAAAACAACTGGATAAGGATCAACTGCAGTATTCTCTGAATCATCCCCGTGATATAGAAAAGAAATTAGAAATTTAATTGATGAAAAAATTATTCTATATTAAGCTTTTGGCCTCTTTATGCATATTAATTCCTTTTTCTGGAAATTCACAAATCAGCAATGACAAAATTCAGCAAATAGTCTTATCAAAAAGATTAATTGGAAAAAAAATAATCTTTGGAAAATGGACAGAAACGAGAGGAACAGAAACACATCTTACTTATCTTGGAAGAGTTAAAACAAATGAAGGCAAAACTTATAAAATAATGAATTCAACGTGGATTTGGGGATTATCTCGACGATCAACAAATAGAATACTTATTTTTAACGGAGAGAATCAATATTTAGGAAATTACACTGTTGGCGTAGATACAGATTTACCCACGAAGCTGATAAATAAAATTTTAATCTTTCAAAATACAAATTTGCATTGTAATAAAAATATTGTATCAAAAATCAGTCTTAAAAACGGTTTACCTAAAGAATTTTTCAAGGAATGCACCAATGGATATGGAGACATTTATAAATTTAACTGAATTAATAATTTAAATTAAAATATTCAAACTCGAAGGCTGCACTTTTACATGAATAGGTGACTTTATCTTATTGAACTCACCGTCAATATGCCAATTTTTGGTGTTTACCTTAAATTCCACTTCTGATATAGGGAGATAAGTAATATAGTTATCATCTTTCAGTTTTTTGGTAAACATTCTGAATGCAAATAACGGAGAATAAGTGATTGGAAATTTCTTTACCAGAACCATATCCACCAGTCCGTCACTTTTGCTTGCATGTGGTGCTATATATGCATTATTTCCAAACTGGCGTGTATTGGCAATATTCACCATAAGGTATTTACCATCGTATTCTTTATACTTTTCATCCAAAAATTTAACTTTTTTCGGCTTGTATTTGAAGAATGTTTTAAGGGAAACTTTAATATAATTTTTAAAACCCCGCGTTGTTTTTTCAAATTCTTTCACCACTTTACCATCGAAGCCGGTCCCCGAAACGTTAATGGACAGTCTTCCATTGATGGTAAAAGTGTCAATTTTTCTGGATTTCTTTCGTTTGAGTTTTTCAAGAAGTTCATCAAGATTCTTGCTAAAATTGGTCTCGTTGGAAAATCCGTTTCCGGAACCTGCCGGAAAAATAGCCAGAATTTTTTGTGTATTGATGAGATTACGGGCTACCGTTGAAATAGTTCCGTCTCCTCCTATCGCTACAAAAATATCAATTTCATCAAAATGATTATGAATAAAATCGTCGGTTCCCAAAATGGATTCTGAAATATAATACAAAGGATTTTTCACCTTGGCATGCAGTTCAGTAAGAAACGGCTGATAGTTTCTTTTGGCCGAAAAGGGATTGATAATGAAGGCTACTTTTTCCATTGATGCAAAAATAAAAAATGCTTTCAGATTAGAAAGCATTAAATTCAGTTAATTTTCATTCTTCTGGCAAAATCCGGCTTAATATATCCGTTCAGATCTTCCCATGAAATGGTGAGAATAATATCTCCGATATCATAATTATGGCTGATCTCATTCATATTGTAATGAAAATACAGGTTGGAATCATCAAAATAAAAATTCCTGGTCACCGGAAAAGTAATAGCAGAAAGAGCTGCATAAGCTTCCCGATCATAGGTTTTAATCTGCTGCATCATGGTTGTTTTTTCCAGGCTCAGTTTTAATATCCTGCGGATGGTTTCTTCGGAAAGAACTAATACGTCTGATAATTGAAGTTTCTTCTGATTTTTAAAATCGAAAACTTTCTCTTCATAATGATATTGAACTTTATTCTCATTCAGAAACTGACTGCTGTAATATTGAACAGCTACATAATTATTTCTGTTCATACGCACATTCATCTGAGAAATATAAGACCATTGTTGCTGCTGTTTTGCATCCGGCAGGCCACGAAAATTTTTCGTTCTGTCAAAAACAGATTCTTTTTCTTTATCAATATAAACCTGAAGTCCGTTTTTGGAGTAATCTGATATTTCTTCGCCGGAATAAATTTCCGAAAGAAATTTTTTATTGTCAAGACCGGGGAACCATAACAGCTTAGATGAATAACGCAATACAACAGAATCAGAAATTTTCAGGGTATCTTCTTCTATGACAGAATCTACAGTAGTTCTACCAAATCCGTTTTTTTCTGAATTTTTATTTTCATTTCCAAATTCTTTGCAGGCAAAGATGGCTGAAAGGAAAGACAATATCCATATGAAATAGATTTTTTTCATCATTTTGTATCGATCTTGGTATCGGCTTAATAGGTTATGCCCATTCTTTTTTCGAATTCAGGGCTAATGGTACCTTTCAGCTCTGTCCATGAAATAGGAATGGTAATATCTCCTGCAGCAAAAGCGGCAATTTCATAAGGACTGTAGTGAAAATAAAGGTTTTTTTCGTCAAAATAGAAATTTTCCGTTGCAGGAATCACATCTACCAAAAGCATCTCCGAATTATTAACTGCTCCGGTATTATCTGTAGTTCCGCTGTTTATTTTATTAATATTTTTCAGAAGCATGGATTCAATTTTCGATGTCGACATGCTGGTGATATCTTTTAGCTGAAGCTTTTTACCGTTTTTTACATCAAAAACTCTTTCTGAAAAACCATAATTGTCATGAGCACCTCCTTCATAAGAACCCCAGATATACTGAATATGTACATAATCATTCAGCTTTGATTTAAGTTTCATAGCTTTATCAGAATACCACTCCTGGGAAAAATTCATATCTGAAATCCAGTCTTTAGAATTTTTTTTAATGCTGTTGAAGTATTCGTTTTTATCTTTTTCAAGCCAATCCTGAATGCCGTTTTTCGAAAAATCACGGATATTTTTTTCTTCGAAATAAATGCTGTCCAGAAGTGCATTGTTTTTAATGTCAGGAAATACCAGCATTGTAGCTGAATATTTAACTTTAAGAGAATCACTCAATTTTAAAGAATCACTCACCTTTACAGAATCTACCATAAATGTATTTGCGTGTACAGAGTCATTCTTAATAATTTCCGTGCTGCTGTTTTCGTTTTTTTTACATGAAATGATAAAAAGTGGCGAAAGAGCAAGAGCGGCTATAGTGTTTTTCATAATTCTTTTTCTATATACATGCAAAAACCATTCAAAAAATGAATGGTTTTAAACTTATTTTAAAAATTATGTGGTTTTATTTTTTCACCAGGCTGATTACCTGATTCTCCTGTTTGGATGCTACCCCCCAAATCTGTTTGAATGCAGGATAATATTCTTTCGGATAGTTCGGGCTCAAAACTTTTGTGGTGGAAATCACTTCCAAAGTATTGCCTTTTTGCTCTGCGATATAGCTATACTCAATTTCTTTATCTTCGGTAACAATTTTTTTATTTTTCGGCATTTCTTCAATCGCATATCCTTCCGGAATCTGAAGAATGATCTTTTTCACTCTTGTAAAAGGTGTGATAAAATCAATCATGTATTTTCTTTCTTCCGTCTGATCAAATTCATTGGAGTTTTTATTCAGGAAAAGCATCGGATTGATGATGATCTTTTTGCCGACTTTATCAATAAGGTTTTCGGATGAAAACTTCATAGTGCTTTCAAAATCACCGTTTTCCATAACTTTAGAGTCAATATCGGTAAAATCTATTGCATAATTTTCTTTGTATTGTTTTTTGTATTTATCGGCATTTTCATCGTAGAATTCTTTGGCAAACATAGCATATGTTCCGGTATCTCTGTCTGAATAACTTCCGGAAATACTTCCGTCTTCATTAATTTTAGCCGTTGCCGTGAGATAGGTAAAGCTTGCTTTGGCATTGCTCATTGTAAGCTGCTGTGCTTTATCTTTAGAAAGCAGGATTCCAAACTGATTCCAGTCTCTTGCGGGAAGTTGGTCAATGGACGACTGCTTTACCGTAGCATCATACAGATGGAAACCGTCTTTCGTTTGAATTGCTGCAATTACAAAATTCATGTTAGAAACATTTGGAGAAACAAGGTTAATGAGTCCGTTACTTACTGTTGAAATAGCAAGAGGATCTGCTTTAATACCGGCCTCACGCAACAACATTACCAAGAAGAGATTAATTTCTGCAGCATTTCCCGTTTTTGTTTCAAGCATTTTTTTAATCCCGTCTTCCACATAGAGACCTCTGTCTTTATTCCATATAAAAGTATTTTTCACATAATCAAAAATGGCATTGGCTTTATCCAACTCATTGGAAATACCTGCAATATTGGCCGGCATGTTTTCCTTAGCTAGTTTTGTTTTCTTCAACTCCTCTCCAAAATCTTCACGTTCATAAAGACGATCTTTAATCTGCTCCCACGATGATGAGTAGAGTTTCAGTTCCCTAAAATTTGTAGAGTGAAGCTCTGCACCTATTTTTGTCCTGTAATTTCTGTCATTGTTTACAAACTTTTCCGTTTTGAAAGCTTTCAGATTTTCATAGGCAAACCGATAGGTTCTATAGCTCGCTCCATGTAAAGTTCTTTCATCAACTTCTTTATATTTTGGCAGCAGAGAACCTGTATAATTAAGATTGTATGCAATATTGGCAGGACTGTCCAAAACGTATTCCGTATAAAGGGAAGGGGCATCTGTTTCAATCAAAATTTCAGGAATAATGAAAAAAAAGGGAGATACTACCTCATACTGATATTCAATAACAGAACCGTTTTTCACATTAGGAAATGCAAGCTTGCTAATAGAAATATTTTTGCTTTCTTTGCTTTTATAGCTCGAGCTTTTGTCAACTTTTGTGGCTACAGCAACTCCGTTTTCAAGATTATAAGTGAAGGCCTTTACTTTGTTAAGCGTTTCTCTATTACCACCATTCTGATACAGCGGTATTTCGAGATTCAGCCATTCTTCAGCTTTATCTTTATCATAAATTTTTATCCTGTAAAATGTATTTTTGATAAGATTACCATTTAAGTTATCAACGCTGAAATGTAATGATCTGTAAAGAATTTCCGCCGGAGCATTTTCATCCAGAGTTGATTTCTGTTTAGATAAATCTGCATCATTGAATTTTGGCGGATCGAGAAATTTATGTTTTTGAGCATTCACAAAAATAAATTGAGCTGAGCAAAGAGCGATGAATACTATTTTTTTCATGTTAAATTTTAGATATTAAAACTTTTGAGTTGTCTATGTTAATTGTTTTTTTTCTGAAATTGATATAATCGTTATATTTCTCTTTCGGGTAAATACCTTTATTAATTCTGATGGATCTTGTGACCTTCAGCGATTCTCCGTTTTTCACAAAACTCAGTTTGTACGTTCCGAATTCCGAATTCAGTACAATATTTTCCGGAAGCTCTTCCACTTTATATTGCTGCGGAAGGATAAAGCTTACTTCATATTCATCTTCAAAAGACTGTCTCAATTCGAATGGCAATTCTCTGTTTTCTTCATTTTTATAAACATTGTTAGAAAAAATAGGAACTGCTCTGAAAATAATACTGTTTCCCGCATTTTTAGAATAATTGTTGGCTTTAAAATCCAGGTCGTATTTCGCAACTGCATTATCTTTATCATTCAGGAAATTTTTCATCTCGATTTTTTCAAAATGCAAAACATCCAACATATTTTTTACGGCTTCGGTTCGTTCTTTTGAAGACATGGAAGCAAGAGCAAGATTGTTATCATACTGAATTCCGGTATAAGAAAAACTTCCTTCACCCGAAATACTGTTATCTTCATTAATTTTGATTGTGAGCTTCTGCTTTTCTTTACTTTGTTCAGCGGTGTAATCCGGAGTATTAATAAGTTCAATACCTTCTTTTCTGATCGAAAGAACATTTCTTGCCGTTGTATTGTAACTTAAATGATTAAATGCCACTTGCTGGGAAGTATTTTCCAGCCAGATATTCCCTTTTTCTGTCGGCACCATTAAAATAACGTGATTGCCACCCATCTTTGGGAAATCTTTATCAAAAGATACAGGCGAAGTACCTGAATTAACTACTGAATAATACGATGGAATACCGGCTTCATCCAGCAAAGTTTTCATATAATTGGTAAGTCCTTTACAGTCACCATACCCTTTTTTCTGCACTTCATCAGGAAGCATAGGCTGCCATCCTCCTATTCCAAGCGCTACAAAAATATATCTTGTTTTAGCCTGCATATGCTGGTACAGCTTTTTTACTTTTTCTTCTGTTGCTCCTTTAAGATCAAGGCTCATCACCTCAGCTTTAATAGCAGGTGTAGATACAGAAACCGGCTGTAAAATGCTATTATAATACCAGCTTCCGAAATCTCCCCAGTTATTGATACTTCCCTGTTTTCCTTCAAGATTGAATTTTGTTAAAGCAAAGCTTACTTTAGGCAAAATTTTCACAGGTTGAGGCAGTAAAAACACATCATCTATAGCCGGAACATTTTTATACGTATAGTTTTTTTCGCCGGCATTTTCACTTTCAGTTACTGAAGTGTAATTATAGGGCGACGGATAAATTTTTGTTTTAAGATCTATTCCGGATTTATTGACAATTTTCATTTGCGCTTCTTCCAATGATACTTTCGTTGATCTGAAAGGTGTAAAATCAGGTAAGAATACCGTATTTTCATCACCGATCTGATAAGAAAATTCAACGGTGTAAGGATATTGTGTCGCCATATAAGGTAAAACCATTACCCTGTTATCCGAATAAAATGTTCCCTGATTATTATTTGCAAAATCATTGAAATCAGATTTGGAAAAAGACTTTATTTTTTTCCCGGCTTCATCATAGATATTCACCTTTACATCGGAAATACTGTTTCCTTTTTCATAAGGAATGAATACCTGGGCATCCGAATCTCCATCTTTATTGAGAACTGTTGTTACGGTATAATACTGGTATTTGATATCATCGATCTTATTGATCTGGACAGTAGTGAAATCTTTTCTGATAACTGCGTCTGCATTCTTCTTCAAATTTTCAGGAATTGCCGAAGCAGGAAAGCTCTGTGCATAATACAATGATGCTGTGGAAAGAGCTACGGTACAAAGTATTTTAATCATGGTTATTAAAATTTAGCAAAAATAAGAAAATCCTTTAAGTGTTTATAATTATTTTTTTTATGTTAAACAGGATTTAAAATAAAAGGAAAAGACCTCATTACTGAGGCCTTTATTATGTTAAATGCTATTATATTATGCATCAATTTTTGCATATTTTGCATTCTTCTCAATAAATTCTCTTCTCGGAGGAACCTCATCTCCCATAAGCATGGAGAAGACACTGTCTGCTTCTACTGCATTATCAATAGTTACCTGCTTAAGAATTCTGTGTTCAGGATTAAGAGTGGTTTCCCAAAGCTGTTCAGGATTCATTTCTCCAAGACCTTTGTAACGCTGTACTTCCACTCCTTTTCCGTCCGGAGACATTTCGAGGGTAAATTCTTCACGCTCCTTCTCATTATAGGCATAGACCTTTTTATTTCCTTTTTTCAGTAAATATAAAGGCGGCTGAGCAATATAAATATATCCGTTTTCAATCAGTTCTTTCATATATCTAAAGAAGAACGTCAGGATCAGGGTAGAAATGTGGGAACCATCGATATCGGCATCGGTCATGATAACAATCTTGTGGTATCTCAGCTTAGCCATGTTTAAAGCTTTGCTATCCTCTTCTGTTCCAACAGAAACTCCAAGAGCGGTGTAGATATTTTTTATTTCCTCATTATCATACACTTTATGAAGCATTGATTTTTCAACGTTAAGAATTTTACCTCTTAATGGAAGAATCGCCTGGAAAAACCTGTCTCTTCCCTGTTTTGCCGTTCCACCTGCGGAATCTCCCTCTACAAGGAAAATTTCAGATTCTGCAGGATCTTTTGAAGAACAGTCTGAAAGTTTTCCCGGAAGCCCGGAACCTCCCATTGGAGATTTTCTCTGCACCATTTCACGGGCTTTCTTTGCTGCCTGTCTAGCTTTTGCCGCTAAAACCACTTTCTGTACGATTAATTTCGCTTCGTTAGGGTTTTCTTCAAGGAAGTTTGTCAGCATTTCGCCTACAATCTTGTCTACAGCACCGGAAACTTCAGAGTTCCCTAATTTTGTTTTTGTCTGCCCTTCAAACTGAGGTTCCATTACTTTTACAGAAATCACGGCTGTTAATCCTTCACGGAAGTCATCTCCTGTAACCTCTACTTTTTCCTTTTGAGGAATACCCAGATCATCGGCATATTTTTTAAGGGTTCTCGTCAAAGCACGTCTGAAACCTGCTAAGTGAGTTCCTCCTTCATGTGTATTGATATTATTAACATACGAGTGAAGATTTTCGGTAAATGATGTGTTATAACGCATGGCTACTTCCACCGGAATATCATCTCTTTCGCCTTCCATGAAAATCACATTTTCCATAATGGATTCACGGTTTCCGTCAATGTATGCAACAAATTCTTTTAGCCCGCCTTCGGAATGAAAAACTTCAGACCTGAAAGACCCGTCTTCAAGTTTTTCTCTTTCGTCAGTTAAGGTAATTGTAATTCCTTTATTAAGGTAAGAAAGTTCTCTTAAACGGCTCGCTAAAGTATCATAGTTATAAACCAGTTCGGTAAAAATAGTATCATCCGGCTGGAAGAACTGTTTGGTTCCTCGCTTGTCGCTGTTTCCGATTTCTTCAACACCGGTCTGTGCTTTTCCTCTGGAATAGATCTGCTGATAAATGTTTCCATCTCTATAAACGGTGGTTACCATTTCATTGGAAAGTGCATTTACACAAGACACCCCAACTCCGTGAAGACCTCCGGAAACTTTATAAGAATCTTTATCGAACTTACCTCCGGCCCCGATTTTTGTCATTACAACCTCAAGAGCAGATTTTTGTTCTTTTTCATGGAAGTCTACCGGAATACCTCTACCATTGTCACTTACTTCAATTCCGTTTCCTTCTTTAATGCTGACAAAGATGGTATCGCAGTATCCTGCCAAAGCCTCGTCAATAGAATTATCCACTACTTCATAAACCAAATGATGTAGACCTCTTACTCCTACATCACCAATGTACATTGAAGGACGCATACGAACGTGCTCCATCCCTTCCAATGCCTGAATACTACTAGCTGTATATTGTTTCTGACTCATATAAAATATTAAAAATCCTGCTAAATGCAAAGACCCACAAATATCGTGATTTTTTTCGAGTTATGAAAGTTAAAATATGTCAAAAACCACGAGACTTTTCCACAGAATCTGAATAGAATTTACTCATAAAAAATACAAAGTTAAAATCTTCAATCTGAATAATAACTGTCGGAAATCATATTCGTATATAGGCAATTTATCCTTACATTTATTTACTTAAAATTTAGTATTTATGGACGATTTCCTTGCAGCTCGTGCCCAAATGGCAATGTCCCTCGGTTTTCATATTATTTTTTCGTGTGTGGGAATGGTTATGCCTTTTCTGATGGCGTTTGCCCACTGGAAATATTTAAAAACAAATAATGAAATCTACAAAGGTCTCACCAAAGCATGGAGCAAAGGCGTCGCCATACTTTTTGCCACCGGAGCTGTTTCCGGAACGATGCTTTCTTTTGAACTCGGACTTCTTTGGCCACACTTCATGAAACATGCAGGCCCTATTTTCGGGATGCCATTTTCCCTGGAAGGAACAGCCTTTTTTATAGAAGCTATTGCCATAGGATTTTTTCTTTACGGCTGGGACAGATTCAACAAATGGTTTCACTGGTTCTGTGGCTTTCTGGTAGGTATAAGCGGTTTAGCGTCCGGAATTTTAGTCGTTGCAGCCAATGCATGGATGAATTCTCCTGCCGGTTTTGATTATATTAACGGACAGTACCTGAATATAGACCCTATTAAAGCAATGTTTAATGATGCGTGGTTTCCGCAGGCGCTGCATATGACAGTCGCTGCATTTTGCGCCACAGGATTCGCCGTTGCAGGACTTCATGCCTATATGATTCTTCGCAAAAAGAATATTGAATTTCATACCAAAGCTTTTAAAATTGCTGCCGGATTCGCATTAATAGGAGCGTTTGGAGCACCTCTTAGTGGTGATGTTGCCGCGAAATCTGTTGCGGAAAGACAACCTATCAAATTAGCAGCAATGGAAGCACATTTTGAAACGGAAAAAGGTGCAGCTTTTGTGATTGGCGGTATCCCGAATGAGCAAAAAGCAGAAATAAAATATGCCATAAAAATCCCTAAAGTCTTAAGTTTTCTCGTAAGCAATGATTTTAATTCTGAAGTAAAAGGACTGAAAGATTTCCCAAGGGATGAATGGCCGCCGGTTGCTGTAGTGCATTTTGCCTTTCAGATTATGATTTTCTTCGGAGTGGTGATGATTATTATAGGAATTATTTATTTATATGCTGCGTTTTTTAAAAAAGAGTGGCTGAAAAAGAAGTGGCTGCTGAAAACATTCTTAATAGCAACACCTTTTGGATATATCGCACTGGAAGCCGGATGGACCGTAACGGAAGTGGGGAGGCAGCCCTGGATTATTTACGGAATTATGAAAACTGTTGATGCCGTAACACCGATGCCCGGAATTCAGTATTCATTCTATTTCTTTACCGCTGTTTTTGTTTCACTGTCTTTCGTTATTATTTTCCTTCTGACAAGACAGATCAAAATGGTCCCGAAACTTTACGATCCTACGGATCCTCAGTTTAACGATAAACAAAAAAAATTATGATATACGTAGTTATAGGTTTCCTCTGGCTGTCGATCTGTCTTTATGTGATTTTGGGCGGAGCAGATTTTGGAGCAGGAATCGTAGAGCTTTTTACGAGAAAAAAGAACCGTCCGAAAACCCAAGTGATCATGTATGAATCGATTGCTCCGGTGTGGGAAGCCAACCATATGTGGCTGATCATCGCTATTGTTATTCTTTTTGTAGGGTTTCCTGAAATCTATACCACCCTATCAACTTATCTGCATATTCCTCTGGTTTTAATGCTTATCGGGATCATTGCGCGAGGAACGGCATTTACATTCAGGCATTATGATGCCGTGAAAGATGAATGGCAGAGGCTATATACGCAGATTTTTTATTTTTCAAGTCTTCTGACGCCTTTTTTTCTGGGATTAATTGCTGCTGCAACTATTTCGCATTCTATTAATCCTGATGCCAAAGGGTTTTTAGATCTCTATATTTTCAGCTGGCTGAACTGGTTCGGGGTTGCTGTAGGACTTTTCACGGTTTCCATCTGTGCTTATCTGGCTTCTGTTTTTGCTTTGAGAGAAACAGTTGACCGCCTCGAACTTAATTTAATGATTAAAAAATCGAAACAAACGATGATTTTTGTTGTCATTACAGGAGCACTTGTTTTCTTAACAGCTTATCTGTCTGATATTCCCTTGATCATGTGGGTTTTTTCAAAGCCACTGGGAATGATGGCAACGGCTTTTGCAACCATTTGTCTCCTGTTGATTCTCAGAGCTATGAATACCAAAAAACTTCTTCCTGTAAGGGCATTAGCCGGGTTTCAGGTGATTATGATTTTAGTTGCAGCCACCTACCAGCATAATCCCAATATTATTCTTTTCGGAAACGGGCAGCACCTTTCTTTACTGGAGCATATTGCAGCTCCGAAAACCATTTCCGCTTTAGGCTGGGCACTGATTTTAGGGTCTATTTTTATTTTACCGTTTTTATTTTACCTGATGGCTTCGTTCAGCAAACTAAGAAGATAATATTAAATAACAACATTCAATAAAAACTTGTTATGGTGGAATTTGATCTGAAAAATTTTAAACTCATTTCATTGAGCCAGTATATTTACAGATTATTTAAAAATCATCATGACACTTATCTGATGGAAGTAACCTGCGGAACTCACGGTGTATGGGAAGTCTGGATACAACTTACTCAAGATGAAATTTTACTTTATAAAAACGAAGGAAATAAAGGATTGGAAAAAACAGCAAATTTGATTTCTTATCACTGTTATAATCCCGATTACCAGAAAAGATATTTGAAAATAACAGAATAATAAATTTTTACTTTTTACGCACCACAATTTCCACCCGCCTGTTTTTTATCATATCTTCTTCAGTACGTTCAGGATAAACGACGGGATTGAGATGTCCCATTCCGGTAACTTTTATCCGGCGCGAATCTATTCCCTGCTTTTCGAGAAATTCTCTGATCGCATGAGCTCTTGTCCAGGAAAGATTAAAAGTTTTCAGATCGAGATCTTCACCATCGAAATTATCATAATCACAACAGATATGTCCCTGAAGCTCCACTTCAAGAGATGGGTTATTTTTCAGCACATCAGCCAGCTGAATCAGAACTTTATTTCCTTTTGGAAACCAGACATGGCGCCCTCCGATAAAATTGACATTCGGTAAAGAATAATTCTCTCCAACTTTCATATCAGCAACCTTCCTGCTGAAAAAGCTTTCAAACGTTCTGCCTGATTTTATTTCGCCCGCCCTCAGCACCTGATCAATAAAAATATCTACTCTCCTGTTTTTACGGCGCAATTCTTCGGTACTGTTGTCATTGATCTGCTTTTCTTTTCCCAAACCAACAACGCTTTCCAGAGCAATCGTATTTCCGATTCTTGCCTGAAGATATTTATTCACTGCATTAGCCCGACTTTCAGATAGCTTTTTATTATACTCCGAACTTCCGGAAATATCACAGTTTCCAAAAATCCTGAATTTCAGATTGCTTTTCAGGTTTACCAGACTATCTAATTTTCTTCGGGATTCTTTCGTGAGTGTATAACTGTCATAATCGAAATAGACAGAAGTGAGCATCTGTGACTGAACACTTATACAACAGAAAACCAGCAATACGAGAGTTTTCATCTGATAGTTTTTAATGGAAACGGAGAATTAATAGAAATAGTCTGTCTATTTTTTAAAAAATTATGGGGAAGCGCGAACTACCCCATAAATTAAATTATAAACTTTTTATATTATTAAGATTCTTCAAATTCTTTTAATATTTCTATCATTTCGTCTTCCCCACCTTTCAATTCTTTAATTTTATTTATTAGTTCAGGTTTAGATTCTGTAATTCTTAATAAAATTTTCTCATTATTTTCAAATAAGCCAACTTTAATAGGTTCCCTTTTAGAATCTAAAAACAAATAATAAATTGCAGTATAATGCATTTG
The DNA here is from genome assembly GCF_023195755.1 of Chryseobacterium nepalense. Classification (NCBI taxonomy): domain Bacteria; kingdom Pseudomonadati; phylum Bacteroidota; class Flavobacteriia; order Flavobacteriales; family Weeksellaceae; genus Chryseobacterium; species Chryseobacterium nepalense. The sequence continues at coordinate 3,942,975 of NZ_CP096203.1, read as the reverse complement.
AGGGATAAATTGCTTATACAATTTAATATTTCCATCATATAAAAGCTGCATTAAACGATTTCTGGAAATTTCTTTATGATAAATCTTTTTTTTACCATCTAAGTCTGAAAAAGATAGTTCTTTAATATCTTGGGGCTGAACTGTATATAATTTTTTACCATTATCATCAACAACTTTTACTTTACGAAAAAAGCTGTCTTCGTCGATATTTACTCGTGATGATTCTTTAATCATTGGTATATCAACTTTTACTCTTAAAGAGTCATTATTTTCTTTGACAATTAAAACAGCTGTTAAATGTCTTTGGCTAAAAGTAAAAATGTAAAAAAAACAAAAAAAGAATGCCGTACTAGTTTTCATAAATGAGTTTTATGCTAACTTTATCAACAAAACCTCATCAATCTTTTCAACTTTCACCAGATTATTCTTTGTCAGAGTTTTTGAAGCTTTATCCCATTTTTTACCGGAAAGCTGGCTTCTTTCTTTCACTTCTGCCAAAGTAAACGGTTCTTCCTGGGAATTTAAAATTTCAAGAATCACTTTTTCGTCTTCACCTAATTCTATTTGCGGAACTGCTTTTTCAGGTCTCATCTGCGGGAAGAACAATACTTCCTGAATGGATGCATTATTCGTTAAGAACATGATCAGACGGTCCATTCCGATTCCTAAACCTGATGTTGGCGGCATTCCGTATTCCAGGGCTCTTAAGAAATCTTCGTCGATAAACTGACCTGCTTCATCATCCCCTTTTTCAGACAATTTTAACTGATCCTCAAAACGTTCTCTCTGATCAATCGGATCATTCAGCTCCGAGTAAGCATTCGCTATTTCTTTTCCGCAAACCATCAGCTCAAAACGTTCCGTAAGACCTTCTTTGCTTCTGTGTTTCTTCGTCAAAGGAGACATTTCGATAGGATAATCGGTAATGAAAGTTGGCTGGATGAAGTTTCCTTCACATTTCTCCCCGAAAATTTCATCAATAATTTTTCCTTTACCCATTGTTTCGTTCACCTCAATTCCGATAGACTTTGCGAAATCAAACAATTCCTGCTCTGTTTTCCCTGTAATATCAAAACCTGTGAATTTCAGGATTGCATCCGTCATTGAAATTCTTTGGTAAGGCGCTTTAAAATCTACTTCATATTCACCAAAAGTAGCCTTTGTCGTACCGTTTACCTGAATAGCGCAGAATTCCAGTAATTTTTCCGTGAAATCCATCATCCAGTTGTAATCTTTATAAGCTACATAGATTTCCATGGCTGTAAACTCAGGATTGTGAGTTCTGTCCATTCCTTCGTTTCTGAAGTTTTTGGAGAATTCGTATACCCCGTCGAAACCGCCCACGATCAATCTTTTCAGGTATAATTCATTGGCAATTCTTAAATATAATGGAATGTCTAAAGCATTATGATGTGTAATGAAAGGTCTTGCCGCTGCTCCTCCCGGAATAGACTGTAAGATCGGAGTTTCCACCTCAAAATATCCGGCATCATTAAAGAATGTCCTCATCGCATTAAACAATTTGGTTCTTTTCACGAAAACATCCTTTATCTGAGGATTTACCGTTAAATCTACGTAACGCTGTCTGTATCTTAGTTCCGGATCATTGAATGCATCATGCACCACTCCGTTTTCATCAGTTTTTGCCTGAGGGAGCGGTCTAAGTGATTTTGTAAGAAGGGTGAAGTTTTTTACCAAAACCGTTTTTTCGCCAACCTGCGTTGTGAAAAGTTCTCCTTCAACCCCGATAATATCTCCTATATCTAAAAGATGTTTGTATACCTCATTGTATAAAGTTTTGTCTTCACCGGTACAGATTTCATCCCTGTTGAAATAAACCTGGATTCTGCCTGTAGAATCCTGCAATTCAGCGAAAGATGCCTTTCCCTGAATTCTTCTTGACATTAATCTTCCTGCAATCTTAACCTGTTTATTATCAGCGAAATCCTGTTTTATAGATTCTGTAGTATCTGTAATTACATATTCATCTGCCGGGAATGCGTTAATCCCCATTTCAACAAGCTTGTTCAGCTTTTCTCTTCTGATAATTTCCTGTTCTGATAATTGCATTATTTCTATATTTCAATAACGCGCAAAGATAAGGGTTTTTGTCCTTAAAATTCAAAATTTTGTCTCATTTCAAAGTAAATTGGGTAAGATTATTGCTAAATAAGGATAAAAAAAACTGTCTCCCGTAATGAGAAACAGCTTTATTATTTTTCAGGATGAAATTATTTTTTCTTTAATGTTAAAATATATTCCACCATTTTTTTTGCCTCTTCTTTTGATACCTGAGGATGAGGTGCCATCGGCACACTGCCCCAGACTCCACTGCCGCCTTCTATAATTTTGGAAGCAAGCAGTTCAATATCTTTTTCAGCATATTTATCTGCAATTTCCTGGTAAGAAGGTCCTATCATTCTTTCATTAACCGCATGACATCCGGAACAGTCCAGACTTTCGATCATCTGTTCTCCGGAAAGACTGCTTTTTGCAGATCCCGCATCAACCCTTTTTTCCGGAGATGCTGTATCAACCGGTACATTTTCTTTTTTGGAACAGGAAATCAGGAATAAGCCCATGATCCCCGTAAGAAAAAGTCTTTTCATTATTTCGTAAGCGTATCAGCTTTTGCATCTTTGGCAGGAACTGACATCGCAGCATTCACATCAGCTTCCGGTGTATCTCTTGTGGTTGCGCTGGAATCCTGCTGTACTGCAGTTGGGGCGTCCGGCTCAGGCAACATTGTGTTGCTGTCTTGTAAGTCATGATTTGGCTTTTTAGAACAGTTAGCCACTAATAAACCTCCGATAAATGCGATTGCTAATACTTTTTTCATTTTCTATAAAATTATTAAGCAAAAATATAAAAAATAAAGTTTTAAACTCATGATAATTATCCGATTTAAAAATATTTCTGAGAAATAAATTACTTCTTTAAGACTTTATGCAGCAGGTTTGTCATCATTAGAATGATAATGGATGGGAATTAATTTTTCCGGATTTTATTTTTTGTATTGAAAAAAATATTTACATTTGTGGCATGTTTAATATCAACAACAATAAAAATTGGTGGTGGCTTTCAAACTCTTCGTCGGGTCTGAAGTTATTGTCGTGTTGGTGATTCTTGTACAGCGATTATAATTTAAAATTATATAATAAAGACTTTGACGTATTCCGTTGAAGTCTTTTTTTTGTTTAAATCATTTAAAGAAACTGCAATGTTCAGTAAAAAAATAAAAATAAAAACCGTTTCCAGAAAAAGTCTCGGAGATCTTCAGACTCCGATGAATATTTACCTGCAAGTGCGTGACAAATTCAGGGATACCATTCTGCTGGAAAGTTCGGACTCTAAAAATATCGAAAATAATTTTTCGTTTATTGCCATTAATGCCATCGCCGGTATTGAAGTTAAAAACATCCATGAATATGAGGTTAAACTTCCAGGACGACAGCCCATAAAATGTGATTTAGATAAAGATATTGCCGGTATTTTTAACGAATTTTCAAATGTGTTTGAATGTGAAAAAACACATGATCCAATTGCAGAAACCGCTCAAAGCCTTTTCGGATATACCAGTTTTGAAGCCGTACAGTTCTTTGAAAAACTTGAATTTAAGCCACAGAGTCCGGAAGTAGAAATTCCTCTTATGCGCTACCGGCTCTACCAATATGTGATTGCCATTAACCATTATAATGATGAAATGCACCTTATTGAAAATCAAATTGAAGGAATAAGATCTGACATATACACACTGGAAAGCTTTATTAAAAACAAAAACCCCGCAATTTATCCTTTTGAAAAAAACGGAGAAGAAACCTCGAATATTACGGATGAAGAATATATTGACCTGGTAAAAAAGGCACAGAAACATTGTATGAGAGGCGATGTATTCCAGCTGGTTCTGAGCAGAAGATTTGAGCAGAAATTCAAAGGTGACGAGTTCAATGTGTATCGCGCTTTGAGAAATATCAATCCTTCACCCTATTTATTTTTCTTTGATTACGGAAACTATAAATTATTCGGTTCAAGTCCTGAAAGCCAATTGATTATTAAAGATAACAAAGCGATTATCCATCCTATTGCGGGAACTTTCAAAAGAACCGGCGACTTTGAAACCGATTTGCAATCGGCTGAATCTTTAAAAAAAGATCCTAAGGAAAATGCAGAACATACCATGCTCGTTGACCTTGCGAGAAATGATCTCGGAAAGCTGGGAAAAAATGTGACCGTAACAAAGCTCAAGGAAATACAGTTATTTTCACACGTTATTCATATGGTAAGTGAAGTTACAGCAGATTTACCGGAAAACACAAAGCCGTTTGAAATGATGGCGGCAACCTTTCCACAGGGAACTTTAAGCGGAGCCCCAAAACATAAAGCTTTGCAGCTTATCAATACCTACGAAAAAAATTCCCGTGGCTATTACGGCGGGTGCATCGGTTTTTTCGGATTGAACGGAAGCTGCAACCAGGCCATCATGATCCGTACCTTTTTAAGCAAAAATAACACGTTGTATTATCAGGCAGGCGCAGGACTGGTCGCGAAATCAAGTCCTGAAAGTGAACTGCAGGAAGTCAATAATAAGCTTAATGCGTTGAAAAAAGCAGTGGAAAAGGCAGAAAAGCTGGCAGAATAATTAATGAAAAAATAAAATGAAATATAACCCAACAACCAACAACCAACAACCAGCAACTAAAGTTCTTGTCTTCGATAATTACGACAGCTTCACCTATAATCTGGTTCAGATGATCGAAAGAATACTTCAGATTAAAGTAGATGTAGTGAAAAACGACGAAATTACGCTGGAAGAGATTGATCAATACGATAAAATTGTACTTTCACCCGGACCCGGAATTCCTGAAGAAGCCGGAATTTTACTGGAATTAATTAAAAAATATGCTTCCACAAAAAGTATTTTAGGAGTTTGCCTCGGTCAGCAGGCTATTGCAGAAGCTTTTGGAGGAAGCCTTATTAATCTTTCGGAAATTTTCCACGGTGTTGCAACATCCGCAGAAATTATAAAACAGGAGACGAAAATTTTCAAAGATCTCAACAGCGGAATGGAAGTGGGAAGATACCACAGCTGGGTAGTGAATCCCAAAGATTTTCCTGAAGAGCTTGAAATAACAGCAGTAGATAAAGACGGAATGATCATGGCATTGCAGCATAAAACCTATGATGTTCATGGCGTACAGTTTCACCCTGAAAGCATTCTGACACCGGAAGGAGAAGTGATTATCAGAAACTTTCTGCTGGATTAATAATTTATCTAAATCAAAATCAATGAAAGAGATTCTTGAATATCTTTTCAATCATCATACTTTGTCTAAATCGCAGGCAAAAGCCATTATGATTGAAATTGCACAAAATAAGTTTAATGCTACTGAAGTAACCGCTTTTGTAACCATTTTCCTGATGCGGAATATTACGCTGCCTGAACTTCAGGGATTTCGTGAAGCTCTTCTGCAAATGGCTGTTCCGGTAAAAATTAATGCAGATGATGCGATTGACATTGTGGGAACAGGTGGCGACGGAAAAAATACCATAAACATTTCTACATTAGCGAGCTTTGTTGTTGCTGGTGCCGGACAAAAAGTAATAAAACACGGAAATTACGGAGCATCAACTCTCACAGGTTCTTCAAATGTTCTGGAACAAGCAGGATATGTCTTCAAAAAAACTTCGGAAGAACTACAAAAAGAACTGGATCAATCCAATATTTGTTTTCTTCACGCACCTTACTTTCACCCTGCCCTTCAATCCGTAGGCGCATTGAGAAAGTCACTCGGACTAAGAACATTTTTTAATCTTCTGGGTCCATTGGTGAATCCTGCCAAGCCCCGGTTTTCAGTAATAGGTGTTTATAATCTTGAGATTGCAAGAATTTATCAATACCTGCTGCAAAAAGATGAACGTGAATTTATGATCGTTCACGGAATGGACGGTTACGATGAAATCAGCCTCACCTATGACACGAAAATCATTACCAAAGAGGGCGAGAAAGTATATTCGACATCGGATCTGGACTTCGAACCTATAACTGCTGAAAGCATTCAGGCGGGATCATCTATTCAGGAAACAGCGGAAATATTTAAAAACATTTTACAAGGAAAAGGAACGTCACAGCAAAATGCAGTGGTTTTGGTTAATGCTGCCGTTGCGCTTCTTCATACAAAAAAATTCGGGGATTACAACGAATGTCTAACCCTTGCTAAAGAAAGTCTTTATAGCGGAAAAGCACTGAACAGCTTCGAACTGTTATTAAAATAATACCTTATGAATATACTTGATCAAATCGTTCAGAGAAAAAAGGAGGAAATTGAGTTTTCAAAGTCGAAAATTTCTGTTCAGCTGCTTAAAGATTCAGCATTCTTTGAGAGAAAAACCTATTCTTTGAAGAAAACCATCAAAACCAAAAGCGGAATCATTGCCGAATTTAAAAGAAAGTCTCCTTCAAAAGGAATTATTAATGACAATGTTTCTCCGTTAGACGTCGCTTCAGCGTATGAAAAGTCTAGAGCAAGCGCAATTTCGGTATTAACAGATCAGGATTTTTTTGGAGGAAGCTTTGATGATATCATTCAAATACGGCAACAGATCAGTATTCCTATTTTAAGAAAAGATTTTATGGTGGATGAATATCAGTTTTATGAAGCTAAAAATATGGGAGCCGATATCGTATTGCTTATTGCTGCCTGTCTTTCTGTTTCTCAAGTTGATGAATTTACAGATCTCGCTCATCAGCTCGGATTAGAGGTTTTGCTGGAAATTCATACCGAAGAAGAATTAAAACATTACAACAAAAATATTGACCTGGTTGGAATCAACAACCGGAATTTAAAAGATTTCCGTGTAGATCTCGAACATTCCGTTCAGTTAAAAAACCTGCTTCCAAAAGAGACCTTTTCCGTTGCCGAAAGCGGAATTTACAGCATTGAAGATTTCTTGTATTTGAAAGAAAAAGGGTTTGACGGTTTCCTTATGGGAGAATACTTTATGAAAGATGAAAATCCGGGAAATAAGTTCAGAGAATTTGTTTTGAATGTAACAATGTAACAGTTTAAAAATTTAACAATGATGGAGCAGCAAAAACTACTACCCGGAAATGATCTGTTGAAACTGAAAGTTTGCGGTTTAACACAACTGGAACAAATCGAAGAGCTGACTGCAATGAAAACGGATTTTCTTGGTTTTATTTTTTATGAAAAATCATCCAGATATATTTTAAATCATTTGAATTTAAAACAAATTGGAGAAATCAAACATCGGGGAAAAGTCGGGGTTTTTGTGAATGAAAGTTTAGAAAGAATAGCGAAGACCGCAGAAAAAGCAAAATTGAATTTTATCCAGCTCCACGGCGATGAAAGCAAAGATTTTACTATTGAATTAAGAAAAAAAATACATCCGGAAACCGGAATTATTAAAGTCATAAGAATGGGAAATCAAAACTCACATGAGTTACCGCAAATTATCCATGAAAACCAATCAGCAGATTATTTTCTTTTTGATACCGATTCTACAGCCTTTGGCGGAACCGGAACAACTTTCGACTGGAACATTTTGAACTCCATTGAAATCTCACTTCCCTATTTTCTAAGCGGCGGCATTTCATCAGAGAATATTGAAAAAATAAAGCTCTTAAAGCAAAAACCCTTCGCCATCGATATCAATTCGCGCTTTGAAATAAAACCCGGTGTCAAAGATTTGGAAAAAATAAAAATGCTAAACAAATATATCCACAAAACGGAGTCCTGAAGGGACGACCTATAACAGAATCGGATGTAAGTCCGATTTAAATTACATCAAAATAATTTAAAAACACAAACAGATGTCACAATCATTAGTAAAAAATTATGTACACATTGTTTTCAGCACAAAACATCGGGAAGATTTCATTGATGAAAAAATAGAAAAAGAATTATTTTCATACATCGCGGTCATTTGTAAAAATTTAGAAAGTACAGCATTGCAAATTGGAGGAACAGATAATCATATTCATATTCTTTGCATTTTGTCAAAGAAAATTGCATTAATGAAATTAGTTCAGGAAATTAAAGCCAATTCATCAAAATGGATAAAAACAAAAGGAAAAGAATATGAAAATTTCTTCTGGCAGGATGGCTACGGAGCTTTTTCAGTGACTGAAGAAAATGTATTTGTTGTCAGAAAATATATCAGAAACCAAAGACAGCATCACCAGCAAATCCATTACAAAGATGAGCTGATAGGCATTCTTGAAAAACATAAAATGAAATATGATGAAAAATATTTATGGGATTAGTTTAATTGGACTGCATCCAATCCTGACATAGGCCGTCCCTTCGGGACTCGCCCAATCAAAATAATATAACTTTAAAAACCAAAATATGAATTACAAAAATCCCGATAAACACGGATATTACGGTGAATTCGGAGGAGCTTTCATCCCCGAAATGCTCTATCCCAATGTAGAAGAATTACAATCCGGTTATCTTGAAATCATTGAATCTGAAAGTTTTCAACGAGAATATCATAGCTTATTAAAAAATTACGTTGGGCGTGCAACCCCTTTGTATTTTGCCAAAAATTTAAGCGAGAAATACAATACCCAAATATACCTCAAAAGAGAAGACCTTAACCATACCGGAGCCCACAAAATCAACAATGCGATCGGCCAGGTTTTATTGGCAAAACGACTCGGAAAAAACAGGATTATTGCAGAAACCGGGGCAGGTCAACATGGAGTAGCTACTGCAACAGCATGTGCTTTATTAGGTCTCGAATGTATTGTTTACATGGGCGAAATCGACATTCAGAGGCAGGCTCCGAACGTTGCCCGTATGAAAATGCTCGGCGCAGAAGTCATTCCCGCAACTTCAGGTTCCAAGACATTAAAAGATGCGGTGAATGAAGCCTTGCGCGACTGGATCAACAATCCCTCAACCACACATTATGTCATTGGAAGTGTGGTGGGACCACACCCTTTTCCGGATCTCGTAGCCCGATTTCAGAGTATTATTTCAAAAGAAATCAAAGAACAGCTGCTGGAACAGACGGGGCGTGAAAATCCTGATTACGTCATTGCCTGCGTTGGTGGCGGAAGCAATGCTGCAGGGGCTTTTTACCATTTTGTAGAGGAAGAAAATGTACAACTGATCGCAGCCGAAGCCGGAGGTTTCGGAGTAGATTCGGGAAAATCTGCTGCCACAACTGTTCTGGGAACTTTAGGCATTCTTCATGGAAGCAAAAGTCTGGTGATGCAAACAGTTGACGGACAGGTCATTGAACCCCATTCCATTTCCGCAGGTCTGGATTATCCGGGAATTGGGCCGTTCCATGCTAATTTATTTAAAGAAAACCGGGCAGAATTTTTCAGCATTAATGATGAGGAAGCCTTGCAATCGGCGTTTCAGCTCACCAGGATCGAAGGCATTATTCCGGCTCTGGAAAGTGCTCATGCTTTAGCCGTTTTGGATAAAAAAAGATTCGAAAAAGATGATCTTGTGGTGATCTGCCTCAGCGGCCGTGGGGATAAAGATATGGAAACCTATCTGAAACATTTATAAATAAATAGTATTACGTTTTTATCAACCCGTAAAAGAAGTAAATTATTAAAGAAAACATAATCAAAGATTTTACACTTTTGAAAGCTGTTGGTTTTGATTAATATTTACAAATATCTTTTGTCTCTTTTGCGGTTAAAACAACAACATTAAAAAAGGTTTAAAATGAAAAAACTAAACATATACTTCACTGCAGGAATTCCTCAACTGGAAGACACCGGAGAAATTATAAAACTTATTCAGGCTTCCGGTGCGGATATGATCGAAATCGGAATGCCTTATTCCGACCCGGTTGCCGACGGACCTGTTATTCAGAAGGCTCACGAATTGGCATTGAAAAACGGAATGACCATCGACAAGCTTTTCTCACAATTAAAATCAATTAAAAATGAAACAAACATTCCTTTGATTTTAATGGGTTACATCAATCCAGTGCTAAGCTTCGGCTTTGAAAGGTTTTGTAAAGAATGTTCCGAAAGCGGTGTTTCAGGACTTATTATTCCTGACCTGCCTCCCATTGAATTTGAAAGAAACTATCATTCAATTATTAAAAAATACAACCTGAACTTTACTTTTCTCATCACTCCGGAAACATCAAGTGAAAGGATCTTGTATCTGGATTCTTTAAGTTCCGGGTTTCTGTACGCCGTAAGCTCATCATCGACCACCGGAAATCAAAATGCAGATTTAAAAAATGAAGACTATTTTTCAAGAATCTCCTCTTTAGCTTTAAAAAATCCAGTAATGATCGGCTTCGGGATTAAAACAAAACAGGATTTTGAAAATGTGACCCAAAAAGCCGCCGGCGGAATTATAGGAACTGCCTTTGTCGATATTTTACTCAGTCATAGAAATTGGAAGAAGGAGGCTATAGATTTCATCCATTCGATCAAAGCGTAAAAATCACTAAATTTGTGTCATCAAAAAATAAAATGAATACACATCAGAATAAAGTTGTAGAATTTGAAGATTTGGGAACAAGAGATTACCAGTCAGCGTGGGATTATCAGGAGTCTCTGATGAAAAACATCATTGATCTTAAAATCAAAAACCGAGATCTGCCTGCAGAAGAGCATGCTACTACACCCAACCACTTCCTTTTAGTAGAACATCCGCATGTTTATACCTTAGGAAAAAGTGGACATGAAGAAAATATGCTCGCCGGAATCGACAAATTAAAGGAAATCGATGCGACTTTTGTAAAGGTAAACCGCGGCGGTGACATTACCTATCACGGATACGGACAAATTGTGGGCTATCCAATTTTAGATCTTGAAAACTTTTTCACCGATATTCATAAATATATGCGAAATCTGGAGGAAGTGATCATCAGAACCATTGCAGAATACGGACTGAAAGGCGAACGTTCCGAAGGGGAAACCGGAGTCTGGCTGGATGTAGGAAAACCTTACGCCAGGAAAATCTGCGCAATGGGCGTGAAAGCTTCTCGATGGGTTACGCTGCACGGTTTTGCACTAAATGTAAATACTGATATGCGCTATTTCGAATACATCATTCCGTGCGGGATCAAAGACAAACAGGTAACTTCCTTAAAAAGAGAGCTGGAAAGAGAACTTACACCTGAAGAAATGGAAGATATTAAAGAAAAAATCAAAAAGCATTTTACGGAGGTTTTTGAGGCGGAATTGCTTATGAAATAATTTTTTAACTATAGAATCTGTCCGTGTAGACAGATTTTTTTTTTAATAATTATTCTGCATGCAACAGATGAACAAACTGTAAAAATGACCGAAAAAAACTGGCTGATTTTTCTTCAAAGCTTTGACGTCAGGAATTTTCAAAATCACATTACTCCTGAAAGCTGACAGTACGGAAAAGTATCTTCCTTTGTTGGAGAAGGAATTTTCCGGTTCTTTATCCAAAAAGAAGAAAATGATTTAACATTTACTTTCAAGCATTTTAAAAACTACACTCAATAATTAAATTGCACACAATTTAATTTGGCAACATTTTTGCATAGACTAATTCAAAATAAAATAATTAACAAAATGTCATTAATAGAAGATTTAAACTGGAGACATGCTGTAAAAGCATATGATCCTACAAAAAAACTCAAAGAAGAAGATTTAAATAAAATTTTAGAAGCAGCAAGGCTTGCTCCCACTTCATCGGGTTTACAGCCATTCCGTGTTATTGTTGTTGAAAATCAGGAATTAAAAGAGAAAATGGTTCAGGGAGCCTTAAATCCTGAAGTGATGAGAGATTCTTCCCACGTATTGGTATTCGCCGCATGGGACAGCTATTCCGATCAAAAAATCGATAAAGTATATGATTATCATACTGATGTGAGAGATCTGCCTAAAGGCCGTTTTTCAAGCTACACTGATAAACTTAAAGAAATATACGGAGCGCAAACTCCTGAACAGCATTTCGCTCATACGGCAAGACAAACTTATATTGCTCTCGGACTTGCCATGGCTCAGGCTGCAGAACTGAAAATCGACAGCACCCCTGCAGAAGGGTTCAGCAATGAAGTGGTGGATGAAATTTTAGGACTGAGCGCTTTAGGATTAAAGAGCGTAAGTTTACTGTATCTGGGATACCGGGACGAAAAAAACGACTGGCTTTCCCACATGAAAAAAGTGAGAATTCCGATGGAGGAATTTATCATTAAAAAATAATCACCACCTTAATTTTTTCACATCATGGAACAACAGGAATCTTTAAAACTGCAAAACCAACTCTGCTTTCCGCTGTATGTAATCGCAAAAGAGATCACCGGCCTTTACCGTCCGTTCCTTGATGAGCTGGATATTACCTATCCCCAGTATCTTGTAATGATGGTATTATGGGAAAATGACGGTCTCTCAGTAAACCATATCGGAGAAAAGCTGTATCTCGACAGCGGGACACTGACGCCCTTATTGAAAAGGCTGGAAACCAAAGGTTTCATCCTGAGGAAAAGAAAAAAAGAAGATGAAAGGGTGGTTGAAGTATTCACCACGGAAACAGGGAAAGCTTTAAAAGCAAAAGCCTGTGAAATTCCGGAAAAAATATATAAAAAGATCGATGTATCCAAGCAGGATTGGATTGATCTTAAGACAAGTGTATTAAAAATATTAAATAAAATAGAAAAATAAATGAAAACCTTATATACAACAAAAGTAACAGCAACAGGAGGCAGAAACGGACATGTAAAAAGCGACAACGGAGTCCTTGATTTAGATGTTAAAATGCCGAAAGCATTAGGTGGTGCCAATGATGAGTTTGCCAACCCGGAAATGCTTTTCGCAGCGGGATACTCAGCGTGTTTTGACAGTGCACTGAACAGGGTGATCTCTTTATCAAAAGTCCAGACAGGAGAGACAACTGTTACTGCGGAAGTAAGCATCGGACAAATTGAAAACGGAGGTTTCGGGCTGGCTGTTCAGCTTGATGTCAATATTCCAGGAGTTCCCCTGGAAGAAGCACAGTCTTTAACAGAAAAAGCACACCAGATCTGTCCTTACTCCAACGCTACAAGAAATAATATCGAGGTGAAACTTTCGGTAACGAATAATTAGAAATTAGCTTTTACCTGTAATGAAGTTTAAACCTTCGGTTTGCGGTTAAAATAAAATCTGTTTCTCAGGAAGCAGATTTTTTCATATCACAGAAACTATCTGGTCACAGAATCTGCTTTTTTAAAAGCGTCCACTTTCTGGTACGCATTATTCTTTTCTTTCTCTTTTTTATCAGAAATTAAAATTCCGAAAAGATGGTCGATCTCATGCTGGAAAATAACGGCGGTAAATCCTTCCACCATCTCAGAATATTTTTGCCCTTTTAAGTCAACATATTCCAGCTGGATCACTTTGCTTCTGTAAAACTGATCCCTGAAATCAGGAATCGAGAGGTCGCCTTCCGGACCGAGATTCTGCAGCTCAGATCTCCAGACAATGACCGGATTGATAAAGTATTCCAACGGTTCACCGGGTTTATCAAACCGCTGTACCCAGATCACTTTGCGGTTGATTCCCACTTGCGGTGCCGCGATTCCTACTCCGCCATCCGTTGACAGCAGGGATTCTTTCATTCTTTTAACTAAAACTGCGGTATTTTTATCCAACGGATCAATTTCCGTAGAAAGACTTAGTAAAGTTTTATGCTGATGTTCATCAGTAGTCTGGTAAATCGGCAGTGCAGTATTGGTATCTCCCTGATTAATTATAAAAATCTCATCAGAAGAAAGTTTCTGTGCGTTCAAAAGACTCATTAAAAAGATGAAGAGAAATGATATTTTTTTCATATTACCGGAATATCAGACAAAAATAAAAGATGTTTTAAATTTTTCAAAGCCGATTCGTATTATTTAAGATCATAGTAACTTTTCGGGATCTCTTTGTATACAGATTCTCAGATGATCGTGAATAACTTTATTGATTTTTTTAAGTTTTATTTAAATTCTAAAATTAAGACTTAAATAAAATCTGCCTAATCCATGTAATCAGCAAAAATAAATTGAATCTACAAGAACATTTCTTACCTCTTACTTCTTACTTCTTACCTCTTACCTCTTACCTCTTACCTCTTACCTTCAATACGTTTTCGTCATATCCGCAGGCAATATCAGGTTAAAATCTGTTGGCACATACTCTTTTTCCGGAATTTTCAGCTCAGGATCTTCCGATTCAAAAACGGAGATTACAGCCATTTTAAGATCAGGATTCTTTTGTCTGATGTACCAATAAATTCCACCAAACTCTTTGCTGTGGTAATTTCCGTTGTAATGAATGAATGTTTTTCCGGACTGAATATTTTTAAGAATCGATTCCGCCATGGTGGCATCTTTAATGGCTTGTGCGGAGACAAAATTCATTACTTTCATTTCTTCCGCGTGGTCTCCCATCATTTTTTTCATTTCCTGATAACCTGGCGTTTCCAGAGTGACTTTTATCGGAAGCTGTGCAATATGGGTTTTATCTTTCGCCGGTAAACTGTTCAAAGATTCCAGTCCTTCCTTTGAAGTCTGGGAAGCATATCTTCTGGGAACATTGGTGGCAATGAAAGGCAGTTTTTTGGCTTTTGCAAAATCAACCAAAGGTTTATAATCTGTTGAAAAATTATTCCACAAACGGGCAGAATCTTTCAATCCTTTGGAATCGAATGTTCCGGAAAGATACTTATTAAGCTGTTCCTGATTGTCTCTTTCAAACATTTCTGCACCCAGGATCAGCTGTCCGTTTTTCTTTTGGTAAAGCGCCTCGGTAACTTTCAGCTGGAGCCAGTGATTGATAGAGTTATTATGATTTTCACCAAAGAAAATAATATCGTAATCAGCAAGTTCCTTAACCATTTTTTCGGTGCTGATTTCTTTTCCTTTTTTATTATAGAACTGATAAGCTTTAAAATTCTGGGCATTCAATGAACAGAAAAAAACAAGCAATACTATTGAGAAAATGTTTTTCATTTTTATTTATTTTTTAACACAAATAATTTTCACAAATATCACAATACTTTTTGATTTTTCAGGTCCATGATAATTTAATAAAAGGATTTGGGTTATTTATGAAATATTTTTGCAAATTGTGTTTAAATCAAAAAAGCCGCCCTGCACAAAACAAAACGGCTAAAAAAACGATCTAACTATTTATTTTTCAAGGTCTGCAACAAGGTTTTTCCATTCCTGTAGTTCTGGAATACCAGGCTTTCTTTTTCCAAAAAACTGTACGATGAAATCTCCTTCTTTGTTGAATACTTCAATAGCGGTAACCTCTCCGTCTTCCGTAGGTTTCTTCACGATCCATGCTTCAGCGATTTTTGTGACATCAAGGTGAAGGTTAAAATCCGGATCCATCACATTGAACCATTGCTGGTGCCAAAGTGTTTTTTTCACATTCCCGGTATGAATCTGGATAATTCCTCTGTTTCCAACAAAAATCATGATTGGCAGCTGTTTTTCAGAAGCGTCTTCCAAAACGTTAACTACTTTCGAGCTGTCGATTTTTTTGGTAAAACCTTCCGGAGCCAGTCGTAATGCCTGCGTTCTGCTCACCCCGAATTTTCTGGTCATCATAAAGAAATCATGCGTATCTTTCAGGTCCGTCCAGGCTTTTTGGAAACCTTCCACATCAATTTCGGAATCCGGCTTTTCTTCCGCTTTAGGAGCTACCGCTTCGCATTCTATGATTGAATGCTGCTCCTCTGCTTTAAATTTTTCCACTATTGCATCAAAAGCAGCCTCATTACTGTCTTTGGTTAAATAGATTTTATGTAATGCCAGTCCGTCTTTTCCGAAGAACTGCAGGCTTTTTTTATCACCTTCCACCACTGCAAAAGCGAACTTCCAATGGTTAAGAAAAATTCTGAGGTCAATATCCTCTCCCACGAAAAGCTGTGCATGAGGACTGCTGAAATCACCATTCAGGTAGGTTCCTTTTCTTTCATGAACACATTCGTCATTACGGGTAAGCGCCATTACTTTTCCCAGCTGTTCCGCTTCCGTCAGAATATCTTTAAATTCCGGCTTTAAAACCGTTACACCTTCGCCAACATTCGTAGCCAGCAGTTCTGCTTCGCTTACACCCAGCTCTGCCGCTGCATTGCGAATTCTCAAATGAGGATTATCTGCTTTAAGAGCTTCCCATTTTTCTTTAAGATCGTGTACTAATGTGCTCATTATTTTATTTTTTAATGGTTAAAATTGTATAATTTCTTGTTATTGTTTCTTCTGATGTTTTGCTTTTGATCTGCTCTTCCCGTTCTGAAATTTTCATTCTTTTAAAATTGCTTTTCGAGATTATTTCTTCCATTTCAGCGTTGCTGTACAATTTGAAATCAAACTGTGTGAAAGGCAGTTTTTCCATGAAATTCCGTTGTCCGAATGTGAGTACAAAGGTTCCGTTGTCCTTCAGAACCCGGTATATTTCATTTAAATATTCAACAGGCTGTTCCCAGAAATACACGGTGTTTACCGTAAATATCTTGGCAAAAGTTTTATCCTGAAATGGTAATTTCCTTCCCTCATACAAAACAAAATCCGCCTGACCTTCAAAATGCTTATTCAGTCTTTTTGCCTCGTTGTGCATGGTTTCGGAAATATCAATTCCGGTATATTTTATATTTGTAGCTTTGTTTAAAATGCTTTTTACGTGGTCAGCATTTCCGTGCCCGATTTCAAGGATGTATTCATCGTCTTCTATTAAAAGCGTCTGAATACTTTCCAGTGTCATTCCGATATTGGTGTCATTCATTATCTCACCAATTTCAATTCCCTTCTTTCCCTGCGGATTGGCAAGGTTCTGTGCTAATATTTTTAAATCCTGTTTTTCCATTTTATCCAAAAATAATCATTGGCCTGCCCGTAATCGGATGATCACAGATCGTGCAGGGAAAATTGTAGGCTTCACTGATATTTTCAGCGGTAAAAACTTCTGTCGGTGTTCCACAGGCCGTCACACGTCCAGATTTCATTAATAAGATTTTATCCGCGTACTGCGCCGCAAGATTCAGATCATGGAGTACAACAATGGCTGAATTCGTTTTTTCTGTAAATTTTTTGATGATTTCCAATGCTTTGTACTGATGTTTTACGTCCAGATTATTCAGAGGCTCATCAAGAAAAAGAACTTTGTGGGCAATTTCATTCTGGAGCTGTGCCATGACCCTGGATAAGTGCACTCTTTGCTTCTCGCCTCCTGATAACGTATTGTATTCTCTTTCTTTAAGATGGAAAATATCGGTTTCGAACATCATGGAATTCATGGCTTCATAATCTTCCTGAGCCGGTTGTGCATCGAAATACGGGTAGCGTCCCATCATCACAACATCTTTCACCTCAAGCGGAATATCATTGCTGTTGTGCTGTGAAAATTTTGCCTTATGTTTTGAAAGCTCATTGACTTTCCAGTCGCTGATATTTTTATCTTTAAATAAAACCCGTTGTTTTGACTTTACTTCATTCGCAAGGATACTCAACAAACTTGATTTTCCGGCTCCGTTCGGGCCTACGATAGCCAAAAATTCACCATATCCGAGATGAACATCCACCGAATCCAGAATATGAAATTCTTTGTGTCTATAACTGATCTGATGTGCCTTTATCATGACAGTGATTTTTTGAATTTAATTAAAATGGCAATGAAAATCGGACCTCCCATTAATGCTGTTAAAATCCCGACAGGAAGCTCCGAAGGTTCAACAATGCTCCTGCTGAATGTATCTGCCGTTAATAATAAAATACTTCCGCAGATTGCTGATAAAGGCAGGATAAAAGCATAATCTGATTTAAATAAAAGTCTTAAAATATACGGTACAATAAGTCCGACAAACCCAATTGTTCCCGAAAATGCCACACAGCTTCCGATCATTAATGCCGTAATAATGATAATCTGTTTTTTCAAGGCTTCGACGTTGATTCCCAAGTGTTGCGCATCTTTTTCACCCAGCATCATGGCATTCAATGCTTTACCTTTAGGCAACAGAATGCTGTAGGAAATCAGAAGGACAATTCCTAAAATGATGTTCTTCGTCCAGGTCGCAGCGGCTAAACTTCCTAAATTCCAAAATGTTAAATCTCTCAATTGTTCGTCTTTTGAAATATAAATCAAGAATCCGGTGATAGAAAATCCGATGGCTGTAATGGCAACTCCGGACAACAGCATCATAACCACATTGGTTTTTCCTCCCCTTGTTGAAATTTTATACACCAACAACATTGATAATAATGAACCGGCAAAAGCGGCAATACCCACCAGTGAAAATTGTACAGCTTCAGGAAGATACTGTCTGAAATGTCCTCCTAAAACAATCGTAATTGCAGCAAGTAACGTTGCTCCCGATGTCAGTCCGATTAAATCTTCTGTTGCCAGCGGATTTTTAAACAGTCCCTGAAGGCTCGTTCCGGAAACGGCAAGCATACTTCCGATAAGTATGGCCATCATAATCCTGGCAGCCCTTACGTCCCAGACTACATATTGATCACTTAAAGACAAGTGCAGATCATCTTTTATAACTTTTCCCAACACTTCAAAAGCAGATTTGCCGGCGAAATCATAAACTCCGGTATTAAGTGACCATACTGCTATGATGAGAAGCAGTATGGCACTTATGGTAAGGTAAACGTATAATTTACTTTGCGTTTTCAATGAGAAGTTTGTTTAATTCCACAGCAGCCTCACCCAGCCTTGGCCCGAAACCGGAAACCAGTCCGCCATCCATTGCGATGATCTTTTTATTTTTACCGGCGTTGGTTTGGGCAACACCCGGCATTTTAAGCGCGCCTTCATTTCCTCCTGCACCCTGCAGTCCGCTGGTGAAGAAGAATAAAACATCAGGGTTTGCTTTTACCACAGCCTCCGGTGTTAAAGGTTTAAAATCTTCAAAGTCATTAACTGCATTTTCGCCTCCTGCAATTTCAATTAAAGAAGCCATTGGTGTATTTTTTCCTGAAACCATCAGCATATTTCCTCTGGCGTAGATGAATAATACTTTCGGCTTCTTAGCGATCGGCTGAATCTGCTTCAAATCAGCATCAATTTTATCGTTGAGCTTTTGATAATCTGTATTTCCGATGGCTTTTGCAACATCTGCAATTAGCTTTTTGGTTCCGTCTACGGTAAATTCCTGCTTAAAAATTTCAGTTTTAATTCCTGAAGATTTGATTTTACCCATCAGTTCAGGATTAATGTCTTTATCTGAAGCTAAAATCAATGTCGGAGATACGGCCATGATCGGCTCAATTGTCATTGATCGTACATGCCCTAAATCTTTCGCTGTCGCTTTAAGAGATTCCGGATAAGTACTGGTAACATCTGTTCCCACGATTTCTTTTTCGTGGCCTAAAGCTGCTACAATTTCCGTGATCCCACCATTAAGCGTTACAATTTTATTACTTGATTTCGGTGTTTCGGCTTTTGTTTCCGTTTTAGTTTCCGTTTTAGCACCTTCCTCCTTTTTACAGGAAAATACTGCCATCAGTACAGAAGCTGCAAGGATGAATTTTTTCATAGATATACTTATTATTTGTTTATTTTAATTTGATGTAACGCAACGTCCACAAAGGATTTGTTAAAAATAATTGTGAATATTTCCGTTCGCAAAGGCGTTGCACTCAGCTAAGTACACTGATATTAAATATTATTAATTTATAAAGGTTTATATTCGAAAGAAGGAAAACCTCTTTCGTCTTTAACTCCCTGATCGTCCGTATTGGCTTTGGTAAGTCTGGTAAATCTCAGCTTGAAATAATACCCGTTGGGATCTTTGAGAATATAAAACCGGTCCCCGTAAACTTCCAGACCATTGGTACCTACAGGATTTCTCCAGTTGGAACCGATTACGCGCTGATCGTTGTAGATGAATTTGGAAGAATTAATATCAGAAGTTTTAAAATTATTATACGCTTCCACTCCTGAAGTTCCTGCAGGAACAATTACCTCGTAAGCGCCTGTTCCACCAACATTATTGATCGTTACAAAGTCGGCATAAATATAGCTTCCTGCTCCGGCAATCGTGTTGGTAAATACCGTGAAACACAGGTCCCATTTTTTCTTTTCGGGTTGAATGGATACTTCATTTTTATTTTTTAAACTGATAAAATTATAGTTATAGAGAGCATTTTTGGCTACCGTTATTTCAAAATAATTGTTTCCATCTATATCAGCAGATTTTACTTTATATCCTTCTCCTGAGCGTATAATCTGCACTTTTTTCCATCCGCGGCTGTCGCCTCCCGTAGCTACGGAACCAATGGGTACGGAACCATTATAGATTTCTTTACCCATATTGACAAGATAAACCGCATTCTCAGAATCATTGGCTTTAATTTCTTCAATAGCAGTATATCCGGAAGGAAAATTTCCTTTAACATCATCGATATAAACCTCGTTGGCAGGATTGAAGTTGGCTACCTGAACCTGATTTTTCAAGGTGGAAACGCTAGCTTCCGTTACCTGACTGAAATCCGTAACATTAGGGATTTTAGCTGCAGCCATCATGATGGAAGAATTCAACACGACTTTAAATTCCGGTCCTGAATACAGGGCGAGATCCCAATCGGTTCTTCTGGTCAGTTTTTGTACAGGTCCTTTCGTTATCGGGTCTGTTTCGCTGAGGTCGATCCACACCTGATTGGGTTGTGTTGCCCCACCTACCTTTGGATCTGCAATGGCACCTTCTATTTTGGCTACCGATACAGGATCTTCATTATCATTAATACAGGATTGAGAAATAAAGGAAGCTCCTACAAGCAAACAATAGAGTATTTTTTTCATTTTTAATGTATTTAAAAATTATAATTTAACCTCATGAAATAACTTCGTCCATAGAACAGATTCTGCAGTCCGGAAGAGGCATTGTGGGTATCTCCCGATTGAATGGTATTTTTCACACTCGTCACGTCGAAGATATTTTTGATCCCTGCGCTTATTTCAAAATGATTTTTAAAGAAAGGTTGGCTCACCGTGAAATTCAACATATTGAAATCCCCGATTTCCCCTAAAATATATTGCCCCGAATCTCCCGGATCGTTTTCTTTTCCCTGATAAGTGTACCGTCGCTGAGTTCCGGTGTATTTATAATACAGTGCAAACAATGTTTTTGTAGAAGGCAACGTGTAATTGGCGGCAAGATTCGCTTCAGCATAATAATTATAATCATCAGGTGAAGTAATGTTTCCTGTATTTAAAACCTGTGAAACGCCCATAACCGAAACTCCTGCATTTAAAGAAAGATCTCCTTTTCTTATATTAATTCCTCCTCCGAATAAGATTGATCTGTAATCGTCTACATTTAGGAAAGTTATTTGCAGCGGGCTGTTGTTGATGATCACATCTTGTATTCTGTTTTGCACGTCCAGGTACATTCCCGATAGGCTAAAATTAAATTTCCAGTTGCTGGAGTTGGTTAAAGCATAATCCCAGAAAACGGAAGCAGAATAACCGGTTTCAGGTTTTAAATTTTCATTTCCTCTGATGTCGTGATTGTTATCTACTACAAAAGTGTATAATTCATCGTAAGTTGGAAATCGGTTGGCTGAACCGAAAACAGCACGGATGTCCGAATTTTCAGAGGTTGTAAATCTTAATGTTCCCGAGTAATTATATTGCGAACTGAACCTGTCGCTCAGGGCCAGCCTTACTCCGGGACGGAATGAAAACCAGTCATTTACTTTCCATTCAGCTGATAAGAAATTAGCATAATTGAATATAGCGCGTTCAATACTTTTTCCATTGTTATTGCTTTCAAAAGTAGTTGCATCGGCAAAACCCTTCGTACGGTCTAATTCGTATCCAAGCTGGAAATTAATTTTTTCGTTATCTAAAAAATTACTGAACATTCCTCTTGAGTACAATACGTCGGATTTGTAGAATGTAATTTCAGAGTCTCTGGAGATTTCCTGTCGGTTGGGAACATCATACGCATAAACCTGTGATTTTCTTTCCTGGCTTTGATAAGAGAAGTCTCCGTTATAGTTAATTCTTCCGAATTTTGTCTGAATATTAAACTGGTGAATCCAGCGGTTGGTACGATAATCTTTGTCGTTTGCGGTATATGTTCTGTTTCCTCCACCCAGAGGAAGGTCTGTGACTAAAGGATTATAATAATTAATTTCTTCCGTAAGAAAGTTCAGCTTATAAAAGAAACTTGTATTGTCTTTATTGTAGCGGATTGTTCCGTTTGTGGTGAGCTGATCTTTCGGCTGCCAGTCGTACCCGCGCTTTCCGTCGTTATTTTCACTAAAATATTTATATCCGTTAAGCGAACCTTTATAACCTTGGAAATCATTATGATTAATATCTGCAGAAAGAGACCAGTTGTCATTAAACCTATAACCAAGATTCAGTGACTGGATATGGCGTCCATTTCCTTTTTTGAACCAGTCGTAGTCTTTTCCCACCGTTTCTTCCTGTATGGATGCCAGCGCGGTAAACTTTTTACTGTAATTTTTTTTCGTAATGATATTGATGACTCCGGCTACCGCATTATTTCCGTATTCCACGCCCATTGAACCTTTTACTACCTCAATTCTTTCGATATTGTTGACATTGATTTTGGTAAGATCTACCAGATTTCCCATGCCTTCATCGCTTACAACCGGAATATTATCAATAAGTATCTTGGTATATTCACCGCTGAGCCCCATAATATTCGCACTGGAGTTTCCTGAACTTTTACTGGGTTCTATTAAAATATTAAGATTTTGATTAAGCACTTCGGCAACATTGGTTACCGCCATATTTTTGATCTGCTGCGCATCAATTACTTCAACTTTATAGATCGATTTGTCAATAGATTGCTGTATAAATTGCCCGGTAATAATTACCTCATCTATTGTTTTCTGCTTAAGAGAATCTTTTTCCTGTGCATTCACCCATAAAACAACGGATAAGGATAGTATGGAAAGCACTTTCTTTTTCATAGACGAAAAATTTTTGACAAATATATAATTTTATTTAGAACAGTTAAAAATAAATATTATAATTTTGTGGAATGATTCTAAATAAAAATAATGTTATGAAACTAAGACTACTTTTAGGAACTTTACTTTTTACAACAATGGCTGCACATGCGCAGGTAGCAACACTTAATGAAAACTTTGACGGCTTTACCGCAGGGAACACTACTTTCCCACAAGGCGGCTGGTCGGCCATAACGGCTTCTCCAACCCAGGAATTTCCACCGGTATCTCCCAGAATGATCGTTGCAATAGACAATAATAATTCTGCTAATAAGTTCGTACAGTCTTATGCCGGAAACAACGGTTCTGCACCGTCTTACCTCATTTCTCCTCAAATTACAGCTCCTGCAGGCGACAAAACATTATCTTTCCAGACTACTCTGGTTTCTCCGTCGCCCGGTCCCGGAACGATTCAGGTAGGACTGGCTTCGAATCCCGCGGATATGTCTACCTTTGTTGCCGTTGGAAATCCAATCACTGTATCAACAATCGGAGCCGTTCAGAATATCAGCCTTACCATTCCGGCTTCTTCTTCACAGTATATTGTATTCCGCTTTACCCCTTCGACAACGCACGTGGCAGTACAGATTGATAATGTAGTATATAACACTGCTTCAAATCTTGCTGTTTCCGATCATATCAAATCTCAGGAATCTGTAAGATTTGCAGTGAATGCAGAAAATACTGTGTTACAGTTTATCACTAAAAAAGATCCGGAAAACATCAGTATTTATTCTGCATCCGGACAAAAAGTGGCGGGCGGCAAATTAGCCGGAAGATCTTTCGATATCAGCACATTGCAGACAGGAGTATATTATATCATTATTAAAACCGAAGAATGTTCTGCAGTAAAATCCAAGTTTATAAAGAAATAAGATTAATTAGACAGCCTTACGGCAGGAGACTGATTTATGATTTCATAGATCGGTCTTTTTTTATGTTTTAATAGTAGCCTGAACCTAATTATTTTCTTTAATAATTAAAATCAAATTTAAAACACGACAAAAATCATATTTTATTTAGAACAAATAAAAATAAATAATATATTTTTGTAGAATAATTCTAAATAATAATTTACATCTGATATTATGAAAACAAAACTACTTTTCGCTTCAATGTTCGCATTAGGGGTACAGCAGACTGTTCTTTCACAGGTTGATGCCAACGGATATACTACAGTAAATATGTCTATGGGTGCCAGTTACCAGAACCGTGTATTTTTCGATCTTAGTTCCAATACTATACAATCCCAGCCTGCCAATACCTGGGATATTGCGTTTTTCAGAAATTCGAGCATGAATTTCGGGACGAGAATCAATGATGCACAAAATATAGAAGTCTATCAGGCTTCCGCTAATCCGAACGACTGGAATTCCATTACCACAAACGTTGTTTCTTCATACGGATCACCATTATATAATCTTGACAATACAACATCTATCCAGGAAGGTGCTTTTGAACAGGGAACGGCTACTTACGGCTGGGGTGAATATAATCCGGGAAATCATCATATTGAAGGAAAGGTAATTTTTATCCTGAAATATGTTTTGAGCAATACTTATTATAAATTTATGATTGACGACTATTTCGGAGGGTATACTTTTAAATATGCCAAATGGAATGCCACCACTTCATCGTGGGATACTACGGTTTCAAAAACCATTGCCAACGGAACTGACGATGCTTATTTTAATTATTTCTCTTTTGCAACCGGAGATAAGGTGACCAATCTTGAGCCTTCAAAGGCTAATTGGGACTTTATGTTCACCAGGTACTGGACCGATTATCCATATACCGATCCAAATACAGGTCAGTCCGCTACCATGAAGTACAGGATGTCCGGTGTGATTCAGAATTCTAATATTAGCGTAGCGAAAGTACAGCCGGAAACACAGGCAACCACCACCACTATTCTTCCTTCATCTGCTGCATTTTCAAACAATATTACAGCAATCGGCCATTCGTGGAAACCGACGATGGGCGTATACAATGATGTGGTGTATTACATCAAACAGGGATCTGAATACTATAGAATGTATTTCACATCAAATGAAGGTTCACAGACCGGAAATATGTATTTTAAGTATAAAAATATCACTTCTGTTTTAGGGACAACCGATATTGCCGGTAAAAAAGCTTCTTTCGGAATTTACCCCAACCCGACAACAACAGATAAACAGGTAACTGTTTTATTTGATGTTAAAGAAAAGCTCAGCAACAAAGGGAATGTGGAAGTGTATGATCTATCAGGCAAAAAAGTGTATTCTGCTGAACTGACTAACCAGGCAGGTTTTTACAAACAGGATCTGAATCTTTCCCACCTCTCTTCAGGACATTATCTTGTGAAGATAACGTTCGGCGGACAAACGGAAACGAAAAAGCTGATCGTGAAATAGGCAATTGTGAATATCAATTGAGAATTTTAAAATTAACGATTCACAATTCACTTTCAAAATAATACTTTCTATTTTTTCTATAATAAAAGGCTGCCCTCATAGTGGACAGCCTTTTAGATTTTCACGGAATTGATTCTTATTTTTTTAAAGTGTTTTAAAACCTTTATACACTTCAGTAGAACTTTCCAGCATTTTAGATACGTCTTTTCTGAAATTGAGCAGATGATCCTGTCCGCTGTGGCGGTTCAGGTGGTCTTCGGTTTCCCATAATTCCACCATAAAGAATGTTCCTTTATTGTTTTTATCTTCTATGAGGTCATATTGAAGGCAGCCTTCTTCTTTTCGGGTTTCTCTTACCAGCGTCTGAAAAAGCTCAACAGCTTCCATTAAATAGTTTTCATTGAATTTAAAAACGGCAACAACATGTATGTTCATAGTATTTTTTTAATGATGTAAAAGTAAAATATTTTCAAATCAAAAATATTTTTTATTACCGTTATTTTTCAACACAGAGGCTTTTTATACTAAAAAACAGATTTATAAATCGTTATGGAACTCATAATGATTACGAGAAGCCCAATAACCACAAACATGCTTTTTACAGGAAGTTTCGCCGTAAGCATCGCAGAAAAAGGTGCGGTAAAGATCCCGCCGATCAAAAGTCCGAGAATGATATTCCAGTGCTGAATGCCCAATGTAAGCATAAACGTAATGGCTGCAGTAAGCGTTAAAATAAACTTGGCAACCGTAGAACTTCCCACTGCAAACCTTGGCGTGAAGGAATTTTTGATTAACGTTCCTGTTACCAAAGGTCCCCATCCTCCGCCGGCGAAAGAATCTATAAATCCTCCTGCTAAACCAAGTCTCGTAAGATTTGTTTTTCTTTTTAATTTTTTATCCTGTTTTTTCTTAAAGGCATTTGAGAAAATCCGAATTCCCAGATACAGTGTATAAAAAGAGATAACCGTTTTGGTTATTTTTGAATAATATTCGCCAAGATATGTCAATGAAATGGCACCGATCACAGCACCGATCACAGCGGGAACCGCAAGCCTTTTCACCAGATTTTTACTCACATTTTTCAGCCTTATATGACTAATGCTTCCTGCCGCAGTGGTAAAACTTTCCGCAGAGTGAATACTTGCACTTACCGCATGCGGCGGAATACCCAAAAACAACAGGGTGGTAGTACAGATTACGCCATAGCCCATTCCCATGGATCCGGCTACAATTTCAGCTAAAACCCCCACCAGCAGCATCCAGTAAAAAATATAGTTATCTTTAGCAAGGATCGTGAAAAGCTCATCCAGATATCCGAGTTCGAACATGGTGAAAACAGTAAGAGACAACACAGCGGCCGTTACAAAAAATACATTAAGCCTGAACTGAACTTTCCTGGAGATGATCATTGCTGTTTAATTTTATGTTGATAAAACAAGTATGTATTTACATTACAAGATCATGACAGCGCCAACTGTAGAATTGCTTGTTTCGTCGATCAGGATGGCATTTCCGGTATTTTGGCTGTCCTCAAAACTATCGAAGACAAGAGGCGAAGCCGTTTTCAATCGGACTTTTACCACTTCATTAAGCCTGATATTTTCCGTAACCGGTATCTTTTCTAACGTATTGACGTCAATTCTATACTCAATTTCTTTTACAAGGGTCTTCAGAAGTTTACTTTTATGTTGAATAAAATACTTACTCCCCTCTGTTAATTCCTTTTTATCCAACCAGCAGACAACCGCTTCAATTTCATTTTCCGTTTTTGGAAGGCTGTCCGGTTTAACAAGGAAATCACCGCGGCTGATATCAATATCATCTTCAATGTGAATAACGGCAGGCTGTCCGGCAAAAACGGCATCAACTGGTTTTCCGCCGGTTTCAATTGCTGATATTTTTGACTTGATATTTTGCGGAAGTACCGTAATTTCATCACCCTTTTTGTAGACTCCTGAAATTATTTCTCCGGCATAACCTCTATAATCATGAAGCGCATCGGTTTGTGGGCGGATCACATACTGAACCTGGAATCTTGGACTTTCAAATTCATCACTATTGCGAACCTGAACGGTTTCCAGAAACTCAAGCAGTGAAGAACCATCGTACCAGCTCATATTTTCTGATTGAGTAACAATATTGTCGCCATAAAATGCTGAAATAGGAAAATAACTCACATTTTCAAGTCCTAATTTTGCAGCTACTTCTTCATATTGGTTTTTAATATCATTAAAAACTCTTTGCGAATAATCAACAAGATCCATTTTATTGATAGCAACCGCTACATTCTTGATTTTCAGCAATGAAGCAATAATAGAATGCCTTTTAGTCTGCTCGATGACCCCTTGCCTTGCATCGATAAGAATAACAATCAATTGTGAGTTTGAAGCTCCGGTAATCATATTTCTGGTGTACTGAATATGCCCGGGAGCATCGGCAATAATAAATTTTCTTTTGGGCGTCGAAAAATAGCGGTAAGCCACATCAATAGTAATTCCCTGCTCTCTTTCAGCCCGCAATCCGTCTGTTAAAATCGCAAGATCTATTCCGTTTTCATTCTTATTTTTTGATTGCTTTTCCAGTGCTTCCAGCTGGTCCACCAATATATTTTTACTGTCATAAAGAAGCCTTCCGATGAGGGTACTTTTACCGTCATCCACGCTTCCTGCAGTGATAAATCGTAATATGTCCATGTTTTTTCTTAATTATGAGTAATAAGTAATGGGCAATAAGTAATCTTTGAATTCAATAAATTGTATTACTTATTATTATGTCAAAAATTTATATTCAATTTTAAAAGTAAATTTTACGTACGATTGGCATTATTTATTACCAATTGCTCATTACTTATTAAAAATACCCTCCTTTTTTTCTGTCTTCCATCGCCGCTTCCGTCACTTTATCATCGATTCTGGTTTCACCGCGTTCTGAAATTCTGGAAGCCGTGATTTCGTTCACAACCTCATCAAGAGTTTCCGCGTAGCTTTCTACGGCTGCCGTGCAGGTCATGTCTCCTACTGTTCGGTACCTGACTTTTTTATTGACAATTGTATCGTGCTCATCAATCCGGATAAAATCCGAAACGGCAATCAGCTGCCCTTCGTGTTCAATCACATCACGATCATGCGCAAAATAAATGGATGGAAGCTGAATATTTTCTCTCTTGATATAATTCCATACATCCAGTTCGGTCCAGTTGGAAATCGGGAAAACCCTCACATTTTCACCTTTACTGATTCTTCCGTTGTAAATATTCCAGAGTTCGGGGCGCTGTAATTTTGGGTCCCATTGCCCGAATTCATCCCGCACGGAGAAAAAACGTTCTTTCGCTCTTGCTTTTTCTTCATCTCTTCTTGCTCCTCCGATACATGCATCAAAACCGAATTCTTCAATGGTATCGAGTAAAGTATGCGTCTGCAGCCAGTTTCTTGAGGCAAATTTTCCTTTAGGCTCGGCTAATTTTTTAGCTTTAATGGTGTCTTCTACACTCCTCACGATGAGTTCTGCGTCAATCGTTTCTGCAAGATAATCCCTGAACTGCAATGCTTCCGGGAAATTGTGTCCTGTATCGATATGAACCAACGGAAAAGGGATTTTCATGGGTGCAAAAGCTTTCCTGGCCAGATGAACCAATGTTATGGAATCTTTTCCGCCGCTGAAAAGCAAAGCCGGTTTTTCAAACTGTGCGGCAATTTCCCGCATGATATAAATACTTTCAGCCTCCAGCTGTTCCAGGTAGTCTAGTTTATATGTATTCATTTTGAAAGTAATATTTGAATTAATGCGAATGAAGACCGCATTCTTTTTGTGAATTTTCCCACCACCAGCGTCCTGCACGCGGATTCTCGCCTTCAACAACAGCTCTCGTGCATGGCTCACAGCCGACACTGATGAATCCTTTTTTATGCAAAGGCAGCTCCTGAACCTTATTCTGTTGCAGATAAACGAGAACCTGCTGGTAATTCCAGTCAATTAGCGGATTGTATTTGTATAGCTTCCGCTCTTCATCCCATTCGATGACCGGCATATTTTCCCGGTTTTCCGACTGTTCCGAACGCAGACCTGTGATCCAGATTTCTGCATTTTCAAGAGCACGATTTAAAGGTTTAACCTTTCTTATAAAACAACATTCTTTTCTGTTTTCTACAGAATGATAAAACGCATTGATCCCTTTTTCATTCACATATTTTTCCACATCCGAAGGTTCCGGGAAATAGACTTGCGTTTTTATTTTGTACCTCGAGTTGTTTTTTGAAAGCAATTCATAGTGTTCATAAAAAAGCCTGCCTGTATCCAGTGTAAAAACCTTTATCGGAAGTTCATTTCTGAAAATAATATCGGTGATAACCTGATCTTCCTGACCAAGCGATGTTGAAAAAACAGCTGTTTCCGGAAATCGTAAAGAAATAAATTTCAATCCCTCCTCTGCTGAAAGCTGTTTGAGTGTTTCTGCATCTTCTTTTGAAATCATAATTTATTCATTTGAAGTAATGCAAATATCTAATAAAATTATTATCCCACCAAAAAAGTAGACTAATAATTCAAAAAAAAGGATCAGGTCAGTCGACCAGATCCATTAAAGTTTTTCTTTCGAGAATGTTAAGCGAAGCATCTCTCACTTCAATCAGCACATCATGCAGGCCACAGTGATCTTCCGTACAGTCTTCACATTTCTCGTAAAAATTCAGGCTTACACAGGGAAGCAGGGCAATTGGCCCGTTGACAAGGCGGATAATTTTAGCAAGCTTTACATTTTCCGGATTCTCTTTAAAAAAATAGCCTCCTCCTTTCCCTTTTTTACTATCAAGGATGCCGGCTTTTTTCAATTCGAGCAGGATATTTTCAAGAAACTTCAAAGGGATCTTCTTATGATCTGCAATTTCGGAAATAAGAATAGGCCCGTCGTTTCTTTTTTCTACAAGGTACGACAGCGCTTTAAACGCATATTGGGATTTTTTAGACAGCATTACTACAAAAATAAGAAAATAGTTTTAAATGCATTAATAACCTGATAAATTGAAAGATCCGGATATAAACCACATGTATTTTGCAGAACTAATTAATTTAATTTGATTTAAGCTAAATACTGCTGACATCCAGTTGTCACAAGGTCGGATTAATTTTGGCATATAATTAAATATCAAAAAATGAATTTATCATCAATCCGCATTATTACTGCAGAAATAGAACGATTAATCAAGTTTTATGAACATATCACAGGATTGTCCGTTGTACGATATACTCCTGATTTTGTTGAATTACGGACATCAACAACGACATTAGCCATCGGAAGTACAAAAACATTACAGTTTTTTGGCGGTAATGATATAGCTCAACCGGAACAAAACCGCAGCATTATCATTGAGTTTAAGGTAGATGATGTTGATCAAGATTATGAAAGATTATCTGCTTATCTTCAGGGAAGCATCGTACAGAAACCAACAATAATGCCCTGGGGAAATAAATCACTTTTATTTCGTGATCCTGACGGAAATCTTGTTAATTTTTTCACCCCTGTCACACCAGAAGCAGCAGGAAGAACTGAGCGAAATTAATACTGCTCCATCAACCAATCAAAGTCCCGTGAAGAATATTTTCAGGGACTTTCACTTCTTACTTTATTCTATTAAGGTCAAAATAGCTACTTTTGCTATATGTTCAGCAAACAGGAAGCACAACAGTTAAAAAAAGAGTTTTGGACGGCCTTTGGAAAATCTTTCCCGAGAAAGTGGATTTTATACGATACCAAGATTAAGGATATGTCGTTCAAGTTTTACGCAGATAATAAAAAGGCGGAGGTCTCTCTTGATATCGAAATGAAAGATGAAGTTTTCAGGGATGCCTATTACAATAAAATCTGGTCGCTGGAAGATATTCTGAAAGATTTTATCGGCGATTTTCATAAAGAAGAATTTTACACGCTGGAAAACGGAAAAGTCATCAGCAGGATCTGGATTGAAAAGCACGGCGTTTCCATTTTCAATAAAAATACATGGCAGGAAACTTTTCAGTTTTTTGTTGATAAAATGGATGCCTTTGAAAGATTTTATTATGAATATGAGGACTTTATAAAAGATGTTTAATTCTATAACAACCGATTTTTTATTTGCCAAATGGCAAATGCCACTATATTCTCTTTCCTTATCTTGCATCCATGAAAGAATTATTTGACTTTATCCTCAGATTCGGGAATCTCAACCAGCAGCAGATGGATTTTATTTCAGCAAAAGCAACAGAGATCAGTCTGCCCAAAGAAGAATATTTTTCTGAAGCAGGAAAAATTTCAAAACAGGTGGGATTTATCATTGACGGCATTTTAAGGGTATGTTATTATAACAATAAAAGCGAGGAAATTACCAAATATTTTATCGAAGAAAATAATCTGGTGGTGGATCTTGAAAGTTTTGACAATCAGATTTGTTCAAGCTCCTATGTCCAGGCCGTAACAGACTGTAAGCTTGTTGTTTTTGAAAGAAAAGACTGGATGGAACTCCTGCAGACCATCGTAGGTTTTGATGCCATCGTTCATAAAATCATTTCCAGAGCTTTGATGCAGAAGGTGGAAAGAAGAAGTCCACTCGTGACAGAAGATGCGACCACCCGTTACCTGAAGTTTCTGGAAATCTATCCTACGGCAGTCAACAGAATTCCGCTTTCTTACGTGGCTTCTTATCTTGGGGTGACACAGTCCTCTCTAAGCAGGATCAGGAAGAATATCACTTTGTAAATTTGTAATCTGGAAAATTAATTATTAAGGTGTTTAAAGAGTTTTCTTAAACCACCCGTCAAAAATTCCTAGAATTTTTGACATCCCTCTAAGTGAGGGGTATGTATGCGCTTAAAATACCAAGTGTTCTTTAAGTTTTATCATTTTTTCTCTTTTTGCCAAATGGCAAATGTCATCCTGTTTTATTATCGGAATTTTACATCAGTTAAAATATAAAAAATGAAAACAGTATTAATTACAGGCGCCAACAGAAGTATTGGCCTTGAAACCGCAAAACAACTTTCAGAAAAAGGATTATTTGTGTATTTAGGAAGCAGAAATCTCGCAAAAGGAGAAGCCACTGTAAAAGAATTATCAGAAAAGGAATTCCAGAATATCAAAGCGATTGAAATTGATGTTACCGATCCGGAATCCATTGTGAAAGCAAAAAACACGATTGAAAGCGAGCAGGTAAAACTGGATATTCTGATCAACAATGCAGGAATTTTAGGCGTAAACCCTCAGACCGCTGCCGAAACATCCGTTAATGACATCCGGGAAGTTTTTGATACGAATTTTTTTGGTGTAATCAATGTTACCCAGGCATTTTTAGATTTGCTAAAAAAATCAGACAGCCCAAGAATCAGCAATATTACTTCCGGATTAGGCTCACTTACTTTACATACTGATCCTGAATGGAAATATTATCACATAAAAACCGCCGCGTATGGCCCTTCCAAATCGGCTCTTAATGCGTATACTATTGCCTTAGCTTATGAGCTGAGAGAACTTCCATTCAAGGTTAATGTAATTGATCCGGGTTATACAGCAACCGATTTTAATGGCCACAGCGGTCCCGGTTCTGTCGAAAGCGCAGCTTCGTTCATTATTAAACATACAATAGCGGATGAAAATGGGCCGACCGGACAATATTTCAGTAATGATATTGAGGATGAAACCGGAATCAGTCCGTGGTAGATTTTCAATAATAATTAAAAGAGAGACTTAAAGCCTAAATTATATTGGAGATGGAAGCTGGGAGATGGAAGCCGGATTGTTTACCTTAGCTTTAACCTTATTCTTTCAATTCCAAACTGTATCACTATTATAATAAAATGCGGATTATTGAATCATTCACGATTTGGATACATCATTCGTGGATTAGGCTACTTTTAAAAACCACCTTCTTATCACCTTTGTACCATCATTTAAAACAATAAAAAATATTAAAAATGGAAACAAAAAAAGTATGGTTCGTGACAGGAGCGTCTAAAGGTCTTGGGTTTGAACTGGTGAAAAA
This sequence comes from Chryseobacterium nepalense, assembly GCF_023195755.1. Classification (NCBI taxonomy): domain Bacteria; kingdom Pseudomonadati; phylum Bacteroidota; class Flavobacteriia; order Flavobacteriales; family Weeksellaceae; genus Chryseobacterium; species Chryseobacterium nepalense. The sequence continues at coordinate 3,909,629 of NZ_CP096203.1, read as the reverse complement.
ATTATTATCTGATGGCTATAAAGTAGCTGCAACAAGCCGTACGGTAACATCTTTAACAGATGCATTCGGAGAAGTTTCCGAAAGTTTTCTCCCGTTGAGTATGAATATTACGGATAACAATGATGTAAAATCTGCTTTGGATAAAACGGTAGGACATTTTGGCAATATTGATGTGATCGTTAACAATGCAGGATACGGACAATTGGGTACCCTGGAAGAATTAAGTGATGCTGAGGCAAGAGCAAATTTTGACGTTAATGTTTTCGGAACACTGAATGTGATCAGGAATGCAATGCCTTATCTCAGAGGACAAAAATCCGGGAATATTTTCAACATTTCATCTGTTGGAGGATATTACGGAGGTTTTCCGGGCTGGGGAGTTTACTGTTCCACCAAATTTGCGGTAGCCGGTTTTACAGAGGCTCTGGCCGAAGAAGCGAGAGATTTCGGAATTCACGCAACGGTTGTTTATCCTGCTTATTTCCGTACGGACTTCCTGACAAAAGATTCGGTAAAAACGCCTGAAAATTCTATTGAAGCCTATGAAGCCGCAAGAAGTTCAGAGAAAGCACATTTGGATGAGATTAACGGTAATCAGCCGAATGATCCTGAAAAAGCAGCTGATGTTTTAATACAGATCAGTAAAGAGAAAAATCCGCCGGTACATTTGCTGTTGGGGGTAGGAGCTCCGGAATTCCTGAACAATAAGATTGAAGCGATTACAAAAGATGCCAGAGATTGGGAAAGTTTAACCTTATCTACAGCAATTTAAAAAATCAGTATCCAACATTCAAACAAAAGCTTTATACTGAAAAGTATAAGGCTTTTTTATTCTGTTAAAACAGAGAAAGCTGGATCGGTTTTGGTGGAGAAGGCTTCTGAGCGTCACCAAAAACCGTTTTCCCGCCAAACCGCCATGAATTCTGTCTCTCTTCTTCAATCACTTCCTGAATATCAAAATCAGGGGTAAAATCCTGTTCGGTTTTTACAACAATATCGTGAAGTTTATTTAATGTTTTTAATTTATCGGAATTACCGAGCTTTGATTTTTCGATTCCTTTTCTGATGATACTGATGCTTTCATCATATACTTTAGTGGGAACAGGAAAAGGATGACCGTCTTTTCCGCCGTTGGCAAATGAAAATCTTGCCGGATCATTAAACCTTGATGGCGCCCCGTGAATTACTTCACTCACTAAAGCCAGCGACTGCATCGTTCTTGGCCCTACTCCTTCCAGCATCAGTAAATCTTCAAAATTTTGAGGCTGCTGTTCTCGGGTCACATACAACAGTGCTCCGAGACGTTTCAAGTCAACATCGGAAGCCTGTACATCATGATGCGCGGGAAGAATTAACCTTGCAAAATCGCTCATGATTTCTGCGGAATCGGTATGGGAAATTTCCAGGATGCCTTTTCTGCTTTGCGAAGCGTCTGAATCAGTAAGATTTAAAATTTTACCTCTCGAAATTCCGTTAATTCCCGTGTGTGGTTCTTCTACAAATGACTTAATATTTTCAGAATGCCAGTGATATCTTCTTGCCGTACTGTCGGATTCATGCATTCCCTGCTGAACGATACTCCAGTTTCCGTTATCTGCCAGGATAAAATTATGCAGGTATAACTGATAACCATCCTGAATGGCCGTATTATCTACTTTTGCCGAAAGCTTGCTGGCTCTTACCAGTTCGTTTCCATTCAAGCCTGTTTTGTCAGCAATTTGAATCAGTTCCGAAGGAGTCTCTCGTGAAAACTTTCCTTTTCCGCCGCAGATATACAATCCGAGAGTCTGGGAATTTGGGTTGATGGAACGTTTCAACGCTCCCATAACGGAAGTGGTAATCCCTGAAGAATGCCAGTCCATCCCCATCACAGCACCAAAACTCTGAAACCAAAACGGATCTGCGAGTCTTCTCAGCACCTCATCTTTTCCATAATCTGCGAGAATCACCTCAATAATGGAAAGGCCGAGAACAGACATGCGTTCATACAACCACGGCGGTACTTTGCCATAGTGAAGCGGTAAATCTGCTGTTCCGGAACGTTTCATGATGTAAAGGTAGGACTATTAGAATTAAATTTTGATGATTGAGCTCAGTATTTTCAAGCATGAATCAGCTAGAATATTGTTGATGAATAGTACAGTATTATTGAATATTAGAGAAAAATTTGTGTTTAAATAAACAAAAAAGCCCTGCGAAAATTCCACAAGGCAATTATTAAAATATGATCTTTAATTATTTCAATGCAGCTAAAGCGGCTTCATAATTTGGTTCGTCGGCGATTTCCGAAACCTGTTCTGTATACACTACTTTATTGTCGGCATCAGTAACGATTACGGCACGGCTCAGAAGTCCTTTCATTGGAGAATCCGTGATAGTTACTTCATAATCGTCCCCAAAGTTGCTTCTGAAGTCTGAAAGGGTTTCAACATTATTCAGGCCTTCCGCAGCGCAGAATCTTCCCAAAGCAAAAGGTAAATCTTTAGAAACATTAATAACAACAGTATCTTCCAATGCAGAAGCTTCTTCATTGAATTTTCTTGCAGATGATGCACACGTAGGCGTATCAATACTCGGGAAGATATTGAATACTTTTTTCTTTCCGCTGAAGTTTTCAAGCGTTTTCACCTGCAAACCTGAATCTACCAGTGCAAAATCCCTGATGGTGGAGCCTACTTCCGGTAATTTCCCGATCGTGTGCACTTCATTTCCTTTTAAAGTAATTGTTGTTGACATAATTCTTTTTTTAGTTCCTCAAATTTAATTAAAAAACAGTGCTTTTTATCCGGTTTGAGGTTAAATTAATCTTAAAGTGGAAAATATTGGCTTATAATCATCTAAAAAATTAATTTTTACCTAAATTTGTGAGTCTTAAAAAATCAAATAATAAATAACAGTATAATGTCAGACAAATCAAAAATCTATTACACCCTTACAGATGAGGCTCCGATGTTGGCTACACACTCGTTTTTACCGATTGTAAAAGCTTTCACAAAATCAGCAAACATTGAGATTGCAGTACCGGATATTTCTTTGGCAGGAAGAATTTTAGCAAACTTCCCGGAATTTCTGAAAGAAGATCAGAAAATCGGTGATGCTTTGGCTGAACTGGGTCAATTGGCTACACAACCTGACGCTAATATTATCAAATTACCTAATATATCTGCTTCGGCACCTCAGCTTGATGCAGCAATCGCTGAACTGCAGGCTAAAGGTTTTGCAGTTCCTGATTATCCGGCTGAGCCAAAAAACGATGAAGAAAAAGCCATTAAAGCGAAGTATGCAAAAGTTCTCGGAAGTGCTGTAAATCCTGTGCTAAGGGAAGGAAATTCTGACAGACGTGCTCCTAAAGCTGTTAAAAACTATGCCAAGGCAAATCCTCACAGAATGGGCGACTGGGCTTCTGACAGCAAAACAGATGTTGCTCACATGGAAAGCGGGGACTTCTACGGAACGGAAACTTCAACCACTTTAGAAAATGCAACAAAATATAAAATTGTATTTAAAGGAAATGACGGTTCTGAAACTCAGCTGAAAGATTTCGCCAATCTTCAGGCTGGAGAAGTTATTGATTCATCCGTAATGAACCTTAAAGCCCTGAAAGCATTTGTTCAGCAGGCAATTCAAGAGGCTAAAAACAGAAATGTACTTCTTTCCGCACACCTTAAGGCTACGATGATGAAAATCTCCGATCCTATTATTTTCGGAGCTATTGTGGAAACTTTCTTTAAGGATGTATTCACTAAATATGCTGAAACATTTAAGTCTTTAGATATTAATCCTAATAACGGTCTTGCTGATCTTTTCGATAAAATTAAAGGAAATGCGCAGGAAGCTGAAATCAAGGCTGATATTGAAGCGGCTTTGGCGAACGGACCAAGAGTGGCCATGGTAAATTCTGACAAAGGAATTACCAATTTCCATGTTCCTTCCGACATTATCGTGGATGCTTCTATGGCGGCTTTGGTAAGAGGAGGCGGAAAAATGTGGAACAAAGACGGAAAAGAAGAAGATACGGTTTGTATCATTCCGGATCGTTCGTATGCAGGTTTCTATCAGTCTGTTATTGATGATATGAAAGCGCACGGAAAATTAGATCCAACAACAATGGGCTCTGTTCCGAATGTTGGTTTAATGGCTCAGAAAGCGGAAGAATATGGTTCTCACGATAAAACATTCCAGGCTTCTGCGGAAGGAACAATTGAAGTTCAGGACGAAAACGGTAACGTTCTTCTTTCTCAGAAAGTAGAAAAAGGAGATATTTTCAGAATGTGCCAGACAAAAGATGCGCCTATCCAGGATTGGGTGAAATTAGCCGTAAACAGATCAAGATTATCCGATACGCCTGCTATTTTCTGGCTGGATAAAGGAAGAGCACACGACAGGGAAATCATCAAAAAAGTTGAAAAATATTTAGCGGATCACGATACCAATGGTCTTGACATAAGAATTATGGATGTAAAAGATGCGATGACCGAAACTTTAAAGAGAGCAAGAGAAGGAAAAGATACAATTTCCGTTTCAGGAAATGTATTGAGAGATTATCTTACTGACCTCTTCCCTATTCTTGAGCTTGGAACTTCTGCAAAAATGCTTTCTATCGTTCCATTAATGAACGGTGGTGGTCTTTTTGAAACGGGAGCCGGAGGTTCTGCACCAAAACACGTTGAACAGTTTGTGGAAGAAGGCTATTTAAGATGGGATTCTTTAGGTGAATTCCTTGCATTACAGGCTTCTTTAGAACATTTAGCACAAACTCAGGGGAACACAAAATCTCAGGTTTTGGCGGATGCATTGGATGAAGCAAATGCTAAATTCTTAGCGACTGATAAATCTCCTGCCAGAAAAGTGGGACAGATCGACAACAGAGGTTCTCATTTCTATCTTGCCATGTATTGGGCTGAAGCATTAGCGAACCAAACTTCCGATACAGAACTTGCTGCTGAGTTTGCTCCGGTTGCACAGGCTATGAAAGAGAACGAAGAAGTAATCAACGCTGAGTTGATTGGTGCTCAGGGTAAACCTCAGGATATCGGAGGATACTACAAAACGGATACGTACAAAACGTATACTGCAATGAGGCCAAGCACGGTTTTAAATGAAATCATTGACGGAATTTAATTTGTCAAAAATGATATTAATGAAAGCTCCTTTTTAGGGGCTTTTTTTGGCTAAGCCAATTTTGATTATAATTAACCTGTAAACGGATATGCCCGTTTCTATTGATAAAAAATCATAATAAATCCTCCCGGTAATGAGAGGATTTATTGTTGATGTCGTAGAAAATTAAAAAGATGCCCTACGCATGTGCCTTTCTCATTTTAATCATGCTTAAAATAAACAGTCCTAAGATTCCCAACAAGAAATATCCTTCTGCAACTTCCAGCTGAACCTGTGGTTTTATAACCGCCACAATCCCGTAGCTGATGGCCGAGGTGATGATAAAAGCAACACCGCCGGTAAGACCTCCCGCAATGCCGGCAGAATTCGGGAACCTTCCGATACAGTAGGAGAAGTAATTATTGAAGATAAACCCTGCAGTAACGTGTATCAAAAATGCAAAGGCAACCAGACTGTAAATATTATTGGAAAAATACGAGGCAATAAACATCAGGACGATTAATAGCAGCTGAATAAAATTGGCATTCCGTATTTTCGGCAAAAATGCTTTATTAATGAGTGCTTTTCCTAAAAATCCTCCTGCCATCCAGGCAAATCCCAGAATCAGCGAAACGTAGCCCGCAACTACTTCGGAGTAGCCCATTTTATGCTCAATAATGAAAGACCCGCAGAGATTAAAAAACATAATCATCGAATAACTCAGTCCACACATAATCATTCCGTAAAAGAAATCTTTAGCTTTGAACATCGTATTGTATTCTTTAATGAGAAATTCCAGATGGAACGGATTTCTTTTTTTCAATGTTTCGCCTGAAAAAATAAATTCCAGAATTAAAACCAACAAGCTGTAGCCTGCCAATACATAAAAGTTGGACTGCCATCCGAAATTTTTCTGTAAATATCCTCCGATAAAAGGCGCAATAATAGGACCTACCGACCAGACAATGGTCATAATGCTCAGGTAATGTTTCCGCTTCTCTCCTTCGTAGACATCGACAAAGAAAGCTCTTTTGGCAACAACAGCAAATCCCGACAACATTCCCTGCAGAACTCGCATGGCGTAAATTACAAAAATATTATGGGTGGTTGCCGTAATTAGAAAAGATACTACGAACAGACCAAGTGACAGCATGGAAATTCTGTACCTTCCGAATGAATCTACAATACTTCCCGCAAAAAACTGGGTTAATCCATAACTGATTAAAAATATGGAAAGCGTCAGTTGAATATTGCTTTCCGGCTGGTGCAGCTCTGTTGCCATACTGGGCATGGACGGCAGATAAATGTCTGTTGCAAGACCCGACATCGGAATGACAGCGAATGCCAGGATCGTTGCAATAAACTTATTTTTTTCTTTAAGTGTAATCATTTTAGACTCTGTAAAACTCAGACTTTGAATTAATAAATCTGAATGGTAATGTTTAGTTATTAACCAATTTCATTGCGCCTTCGCTATATCGTGCACCAACGTTTGGATATTTATTTAAAATTAAATCAATCGTCTGCAGGTCAGATGCAGAAAGTTCAATATTTGATGCTTCGATATTTTCTACTAAATATTGGATACGTTTTGTGCCCGGAATAGGAATAATGTCCTCCCCTTGATTCAGAACCCAGGCTAAAGCTATTTGCGTTCCTTTAACACCTTTGGATTGAGCAAATTCATTGATTTCTTTCGCCAGATTTCTGTTATTTTCCAGATATTCTTCCTGATAGCGAGGCAGCGATTTTCTGAAATCATCGTCCCCGAAATTTGCAGTTTCATTAATATTCGAAAAAAGCCCTCTGGCCAACGGAGAATACGGTACTAAGGTAATTCCCAGTTCTCTGATCGTTGGAAGAATTTCTTTTTCGATATCTCTTGTCAGTAAAGAATATTCAGACTGCAATGCGGTGATCGGATGAATTGTATGCGCTTTCCTAATAGATTCTGCAGATGCCTCAGACAATCCTAAATATTTTACTTTTCCCGCTTTTACCAGGTCAGCCATGGCTCCGACAGTTTCTTCAACAGGAATATTAGGGTCTATCCTGTGTGCATAATATAAGTCGATCTCATCAATTTTCAGCCGTTGAAGACTCAGATCTACAGCTTTTTTAATCCACTCCGGTGAACCGTCAAAATACGTTCCGGGAACTCCACTATGGCCGGCTTTTCCGTCTTTAAAGCGAAATCCGAATTTGGTAGCAATAAAAATTTTATCGCGGTTTGGAACCAGCACTTTTGAAATCAGTTTCTCATTTTCGCCATTGGCATACATATCTGCCGTATCCCAAAAGTTTATACCCGAATCCAACGCCTTATGCAATGTATCTATGCTCTGTTGTTCGTCAGTTGGTCCATATGCTGTGCTCATTCCCATACATCCTAATCCAATGGCAGACAATCGTTCTCCTGTTTTTCCTAATGTTCTAAATTTCATGATAACTGTGATTTAAAATTTACAGTACAAAATTATAACAGCCCTACTTTGTATTCAATATAGAATTCAAACAAAGAATTATAAAAATCAAACAACAGCAGTTCTTACTGCATTGGGTGATATTCCGGTCTGCCTTTTAAAATAATTGGTAAAATAAGAAGGTTCTTCAAATCCCAAACCATAGGCTATTTCGGCAATGTTCCAATCTGTATGTTTCAGCAATGCATTGGCTTCCTGAATAATCCTTGCTGCAATCTGCTGACTGGTGGTTTTTCCGGTGATCTCCTTTACAGACCGGTTTAAAGAATTAACATGAATAGAAAGGCTTTCGGCATAATCAACAGGACTTTTTAACTTTAAAAACCTTTCCGGGCTGTCAATAGGAAACTGTCTTTCTAGTAATTCCATGAACAAAGAAGCTATTCTCTGTGAAGCATTCTGGTAAGATTCGAAATTTTCCGCGGGATGTATTTTCATGGCTTCATGGATCAGCAGATGCAAATAAGCCCTAAGCATATCATATTTATGCAGATAATCCGACTGAATTTCGGTCATCATCTTTATAAAGATGTCCGCAACAGTTTTCTGTTGTTCCTCATTAATAAAGAAAACCGGAGTTCCACCGATTTTAAAAAGGCTGGAATCCTGAAGATTTCCCAAACGGTTCCCGTCATGCACAAAATGATCGGTAAAAAGACAGAAATATCCTTTCTGGTTATTATCTTCTGCTTCCCAGGAATAAGGAATTAAAGGATTTGAAAATAATATAGCAGGGCGATCTACGTAAATCCATTTATCGGCGTAATGCAATTTACCCTTCCCTATGATCAATGAAATTTTATAATAATCTCTTCTGCTATAAGGTGTTATTAAAGAACAATTCTCGCGTGAAAATACATTGAAATGACCTACTCCCGGTGTTTTAATACATTGCAGTCCTACACGTTTGTAAAAACCTTTTATTGTTTCGTTAAATTCCATTTATCAAAATTATAAAAATCAAACAACACTTAATATAAAAATAACAGTAATAGATAAAATAAAAATAACCGGTCTCGTGACCGGTTATTAAAAAATTGAATGTATAGTTGGATGATGAATAAGTTCTATTTCCGTTCGTATATCATTTTTAATTTGTAATTTTAAGAGGGTAAATTTTCAAAATTATTTCATTAACACTGAAAATCTCAATATCATGGAAAATATAAAATTTGAAATATCTCCCTATGAGGATGAGTTGCAGATACTGATAGACGGTAAAAAATCCGGCTATATGTCTATCGAGGTTGATGGCAGACTGTTAATTGTATATTACACCAAACTTAACGAAAACCATGAAGGAAAGGGATATGCTAAAATGCTACTGGATGAACTCGTACGCTATGCAGAAGAAAAAGATCTCCTGATAGATCCTGAATGCGATTTTGTACGGCAGCAGTTTGAAAATCATCCTTCACGCTATAAAAATATCTGGCACACCTAATTATTCGAATTCCCACCATTTTTCAAAATGATGTTCTGCTGTATTAAGATCGACAGGCTGACCGATCATTGGTATTACAACAGAAAGGTTCTTACTTTCTGCCAGGCTTGTCACTTTTTTTAAAGGTTCATTCCAGGAATGCAGAGCAAGGGCAAACTTGGAAGAATGTACGGGGATAATATTTCTGGCTTTTACATCAATACTCGCCTGAATAACATCTTCCGGTAAAGCATGAATATATTTCCAGGCTTCATTATACTGTCCGTTTTCGATGATTGCGTAATCAAACGGCCCGTAAGTTTCTCCAATTTTTTTAAAATGGGTATCATAGCCGCTGTCGCCACCGAGAAATAGTTTTTTAGTAGGCGTATTCAGAACATATGAAGTCCATAAAGTAGCATTTCGCCTCATCTTACGGCCCGAAAAATGTCTGGCCGGAGTAAATATGATTTTAATCTCATTTTTCAGATCAACTTCAGTTTCCCATTCTTCTTCAATCAGCTGCTGCGGTGCATAGCCCCATCGTTCAAGATGTGCACCTACTCCCAAAGGTAGAATAACTTTCCCAACTCTGTTTTTAATCGCTTTTACCGTAGGATAAT